>JALYYN010000263.1 GCA_030946525.1 Actinomycetota bacterium
CGAGCATCGCCCGCCATGAGCATCAGGGTCGGACAGCCATCGGCCTCCCAGGCGGTTTCGGCGAGCCCCATCACCGGACCCGGCGATGCGACGACTGAGCCGCCCCTCAGAGGCACGGCGCCCGCGCTCCATCCTTGGAGGCGAGTACGGCGGCGCGTCCGAGGTCACCACGAGCCGCCGCCGCCTCCTCCGAAGCCGCCGCCGGCGAACCCGCCGCCGCCTCCCCCGAAGCCGCCCGAGCTCGACGGCGCCGACGCGACGATGGTCCCCGAGGTGGTGACGGCGAAGCCGTCGAACGAACTGGCGAAGGAGGCCAGCAGGAAGGGGTTGGACGACACGTACCAGCCGCCGGTGGCCAGCCCCACGTCGCCTTCGAGGCCGGCGAACGCCCGCGCCCACTTCTCCGTGGCGCCGAACACGACGGCGTAGGGCAGGTACTCGGAGAACAGGTTGGCCCGCTCCGCGAAACGGGCCCGGTCCTTCTCGCTCTCCTCGATGAACTGGCGGAACCCGTTCACCCGGCGGAGCACGCCGAAGCCCTTCGCTGTCCGCAACGGCGCCCGGTGGGCGAACAGCACCAGCACCGCCGCCCCGGCGACCAGCGGCAGCCCGAGGAGCCCAGCATGGGACGCCGCGGCCAGGATCACCGTCACGCCGACGGCCAAGAGAAGGACGAGGGCACCGATCGCGGTTCGCCGCGTCCGGACGCCCTTGGGGCGGGTCGTGAACCACCCTGCCTTCGTCACGTCGTCGTAGAGCGCGTCCTCGACGCCGCGGAGCCGAGACGCGAAGGTGGTCTTGAGCGCCGACAGCGCCACGTCGTCCCCCGCCTCGAACAAGCCGTCGAGGAGCAGAGCCTCGTAGGGCAACAGCCCCTCGGCAGCCTTGAGCCGGTGCAGGTTCCAGTCGGGCTTGGCGTGCCATCCGGTTCTGGGAAGCTCCTCGATCCGAAGGTAGCCCCGGACCGCGAGGTCGACGATCGTCGCGGTCACGTCCAGGGGATCGGCCGACTCGTCGATCAACGTGCCCAACTGCCCGGGCCGGATGTTGTCGGGCGGCTCGAACTCGACCGGGTCGTGCTGGCGCTCGAAGAACGGGACGGGCTCCTCCTCCCCGCTCTGGTTCCCGAACGCCACGTCGACCGCCGAACCCTTGTACCGGCGGGCACGACCCCTGCGGAAGATCAGCACCAGACCGATGACCACGAAGGCCAGCACTCCGGCCGTCGCCGCGCCCGTGGCAGGGGTGAGCGCGAAGGCCCGGCCGAAGGCCCACCGCTCGTCCAGGATCGGCTTGGGGACCGTCACCTCGCCCTTCGGAAGGGCGACATCGACGGTGACGCTCTCGCCTGCGGCCAGAGGGCCCTGGGAGAACGTCGCCTCGGTACCCTTGACCGAGGCCGACCCGCACGTAAGGCGGCTTCCGGTCGGTCCGGCGAAACACGTCGCCTGTTGTATCGGCCCCGGGGCATCCACCGTCACGCGCACGGCGTCGGTCGGCACCGCCCACCCGGCGCCGACCGCGTTCCACCGCAGCTCGTCGTGGTCGGCGAAGGCGTCGAGTGCCCCTTTCACGCGGTAGGTGACGGTGTAGACGTGCACGCCGGTGATGGTGTGCTTCGGGTCGCCGATCCGGTACCGGCGGATCCGCCCTCTGGCCTCCGTCTCGACCTTGCCCGACGTGCCCGGCGGCGTAGCGGTGACCGCGAAGTTCTCGATCGTCGTCAGTCGCTCGTAGCGGCTGTCGGGCTCGTAGTCGAAGCGGACGGGGATGTCCCGGAAGATGCCGTGATGGGGAAAGGGGCCGAAGTCGTAGGTGATCCGCTCGGTGACTGCGAGCGACCCGTCGGCCTGCATCGCGATGCCGACGTCGAACTGGGGGATGTGCTCGGCGGCCATGGGCTCGACCGCCTGGGCCGACGCCGGTCCGGCCGTCGGGACCCCAGCCGCCAGCGCGACGACAAGAGCGAGCAGCGCCACGACCCGTCTCATCAATGCACCGCCTTCCTCGCCCGACGGGAGTGGACCACCACGGCGCCGGCGGCCCGTGTGGCCTGCATTGTCCCTCACCCTGGCGGGTGCGTGGCGCCCCTGGGGGCGGACTACCAGGGCTCGGGCCAGCGGAGGCGCCCGTCCTTGGAATGTGTTGACGCCCGTGCCACGCTCAGCCGACTTCGCTGGTCGCCGCCGCGAACTGGGCGTTGTACAGGCGGGCGTAGGCGCCCCGGGCTGCCAGCAGCGCGTCGTGGTTGCCCTGCTCGACGATCTGGCCGTGCTCCATCACGAGGATGGTGTCGGCGTCGCGGATCGTGGAGAGGCGGTGGGCGATCACGAAGCTGGTCCGGTTCGAACGTAGGGCGGCCATCGCCCGCTGGACGAGCACCTCGGTCCGCGTGTCGACCGAGCTGGTGGCCTCGTCGAGGATGAGTATGGCCGGGTCGGCGAGGAACGCCCGGGCGATCGTGAGCAGTTGCTTCTCCCCCGCGCTGACCGAGCCCTCCTCGTCGTCGACCTCCGTGTCGTAGCCCTCCGCCAGCGAGTGGACGAAGCGGTCGACGAAGGTGGCCCGGGACGCTTCCTGGAGCTCCTCCTCGGGGGCCTCGGGGTTGCCGTAGGCGATGTTGTCCCGGATCGTCCCCCCGAAGAGCCACGTGTCCTGGAGCACCATCCCGATGTTCGACCGGAGCTCGCGACGCGACATGGTCGCGATGTCGACGCCGTCCAAGGTGATCCGTCCACCATCGAGCTCGTAGAAGCGCATGATCAGGTTCACGAGCGTCGTCTTGCCCGCCCCAGTCGGCCCGACGATCGCCACGGTGCGGCCGGGTTCGGCCACCAGCGACAGGTCGGTGATGAGCGGACGGTCGGGGTTGTACGAGAACGACACGTGGTCGAAGACCACCCGGCCCTTCGCCGGCCCCGAGATTCGCTCCTCCTCGGGATCGGCCGACTGCTCGGCGGCATCGACGAACTCGAAGATCCGCTCGGCCGACGCCACGCCGGACTGGAACACGTTGGCCATCGACGCCACCTGCGTGAGCGGCTGGGTGAACTGCCGGGAGTACTGGATGAAGGCCTGCACCGACCCGAGCGAGAGCTGCCCGGATGCGACGCGGAGCCCGCCGACGATGGCGACGGCCACGAAGTTCAGGTTGCCGATCGCCATCATCGATGGCTGGATCGAGCCCGAGATGAACTGGGCGCCGAAGCTGGCCTCGTAAAGCGAATCGTTCGTGGCCCGGAACCGCTCCTCGACCTCGTGCTTGCGGCCGAACGCCTTGACGATGGCGTGGCCGGTGAAGGCCTCCTCGACGATGGCGTTCAAGCGGCCGGTGTCGGCCCATTGGGCGATGAACCGCTTCCGGGACCGGCTGGCGATGAACCTGATCGTGTAGATGGACAGCGGGATGGTCACGAGGGCGACCAGCGCCAGCGCCTGGGAGACCACCAACATCATCGCCAGCGTGCCGACCAGGGTGAGGACCGACGTCATCATCTGGCTCAACGTCTGCTGGAGGCTCTGCGACAGGTTGTCGATGTCGTTGGTGACGCGGCTGAGAAGATCGCCGCGGGGTTGGCTGTCGATGTAGCGGAGGGGCAGGCGGTGAAGCTTGTCCTCCACCTGGGTCCGGAGCCGGTCCATGGTCCGCTGGACGATTCCGGCGAGGATGTACGCCTGGATGTACGCCAGCACCGCCGAGCCGAGGTAGAGGCCCACCACGCCGAGCAGTACCCGATGCAGCGAGGTGAAGTCGATGGTCTTCGCCCCGCCGTGGAGCAGGCCCTTGAAGATGATGTCGGTGGCGTGGCCGAGGATCCTGGGTCCGAGCACGGACAACGACACGCTGACGACCGCCAACACGGCGACGACCATCACCCGGGAGCGTTCGTCGTGGAGCATGCCGATCAGCCGCTTCATCGACTGCCGGAAGTTGGCCGACCGCTCGAGCGGAAGTCCGACCATGCCCGACCGCGGCATACCGGCATGGGGCATCGGCGGCCTGAGGGGCGGCGCAGTCGGAAGCTCCGCAGGCTCCACCGGCGGCGACGTGTCCGGCGCCGGGCCGATCACCGGCTGCGGGACGGGCGGATCGGGCACCGGGCGCCCTTCGGAGTCGTCGCTCACGCAGCCTCCTGGGCGTCGCGCTGGGAGTCGACGATCTCGATGTAGGTCGGGCACGACGCCATGAGCTCGTCGTGGGTGCCGAGGCCGACGACGGCGCCGTCCTCGACGACGACGATCCGGTCGGCATTGCGGATGGTGGAGACGCGCTGCGCGACGAGGAGCACCGCCGTCTCCCGCGTGTACGGCCCCAACGCGGCGCGGAGGCGGGCGTCGGTGGACAGGTCGAGGGCCGAGAACGAGTCGTCGAAGAGGTAGAGGTCGGGCCGGCGCACCAACGCCCGGGCGATGGCCAGGCGCTGGCGCTGGCCACCACTGACGTTGGACCCCCCTTGCTCGATCGGGGCGTCGAGGCCACCGGGCATGGCGGTGACGAAGTCCGTGGCCTGGGCGACCCCGAGTGCGGTCCAGAGCTCGTCGTCGCTGGCGTCGGGCTTGCCGTACTGGAGGTTGGACCGGACGGAGCCCGAGAACAGGTAGGGCGTCTGGGGGACGAGACCGATGCGGTCCCACAGAATGTCCGCGTCGAGCTCGCGGACGTCGATCCCGCCGACGAGCACCGCACCGCCGGTGACGTCGAAGAGCCGGGCGACGAGGTTGACGAGGGTGGTCTTGCCGCTTCCCGTGCTGCCGATGATCGCCGTCGTCTCGCCGGGCCGGGTGATGAAGCTCACATGGGACAGCACCGGCGCCTCCGCTCCCGGGTACCCGAAGGTCGCGTCGCGGAACTCCACCGAGCCGGGGGCGGGCATCGAACGCACGGGCTGGTCCGGCGGGCGTACCGACGTCTCCGTGTCGAGCACCTCGACGATGCGGTCGGCGCACACGGCGGCACGCGGGGCCATCACGCCGACGAAGGTCGCCATCATCACCGACGTGAGAATGAGGGTGAAGTAGGTCAGGAAGGCGATGAGCGAACCGATCGTCGTGTGGCCGGACGCAATGCGGCTGCCGCCGACCCACAGCAGGGCGACGCTCGAGCCGTTGATGACCAGCAGGACGACCGGGAAGATCAGCGCCATGGTCCGACCTGCGGCCAGTGAGATGTCGGTCAGCGCGTGGTTGACGACGCCGAAGCGCCGACGTTCCTGCGGCTCGCGCACGAAGGCGCGGACCACCCTGACCCCGGTGATCTGCTCCCGCATGACCCGGTTCACGCCATCGATGCGCTCCTGCATCAGACGGAACAGCGGCACCATCCGGCGGATGATCGACAACACCGCACCGAGCAGTACAGGGATGCTCACCATGAGGAGCCAGGAGAGCCCGATGTCCTGGCGCATGGCCATGAGCACCCCGCCGATCGCAGTGACCGGCGCCGCCACCGCCAGCGTGCACGTGAGCACGACGAACATCTGGACCTGCTGCACGTCGTTCGTGATCCGGTTGATGAGTGACGGCGCACCCAGGGTGTTGACCTCGTACGCCGAGAAGTCCGTGACACGGTGGAACAACGCGCTGCGGACGTCACGCCCGAACCCCATCGCCGCCTTCGACCCGAAGTAGACGGCGACGACCGAGAACACCAACTGCACGAGCGTGATCACGAGCATCAGCGCGCCGATGTGCCAGATGTAGCTCGTGTCGCCCTTCACGATGCCGCGGTCGATCACGTCGGAGTTGAGCTTCGGCAGGTACAGCGAAGCGATGGCCTGGACAGCCTGCAGGGCCAGGACCACGAGGAGGACCCGCTTGTACTTGCCGAGGAACATGCGGAGCAGGCGGATCAACATCGGGCGGCACCGCCGGGCGGCAGAGGCGACGGGCGGCTTCGGATGCCGTCGAGGACGATGCTCACGATCTCGGAGGGGGCCATCGGATCGCCCCGGTGCAGGGCGGGATGGCTCGACGCCACTGCGAGGGCACGCAGGGCGAGCGCGGCCTGGACGGGCTCGTAACGGAGACGATCGCGCTCCGGCTCGAACAGCTCGGCCAACGCCTCCAGGTCACCGGGACGCGTCGGGGTGCGGCCCTTGATGGCGTCGGAGTCGGCGGCGGCCGACACCACGCGCCACATCTCGACCGTCCGGCGCTGGACGATCCTCACGGCATCCTCCAGGCGCCGCTCGATCGGCAGTGACCGGTCGATGGCGACGATGGCCGCTGCGGTCCTCGAGGTGTCCAGGGCGGCGTCGATCACGGCGCGGAGGAGGGCGTTCTTGTCGGGAAAGACACGGAAGAGCGTGCCCTCGGCCACGCCGGCGGCATCGGCGATCTGCTTGGTCGTGACGTGGGTCCCCCGCTCCACCATCAACGGGAGGGCGGCGGCCACGATGGCGGCGCGACGCTCCCCGGCAGGCAGGGCACCCGCCCGGTGACGTTCGGCGTCCAGCGTGGAGTTGGTCGGCATGCCCTGATCATATCTGAGTGAGCACTCACTCAGTGCTCCATTCGGGGGGCAGGACGGCGTGAGAAGCGCGGCATGCGACCCCGCAGTGATGCGGCCGGGCGAGGCCGGTATGGTGCCCGACGTCCGGCGCTCGGAGTACACGCCGACGGCGTAGGGCACCGATGGGGCCAGCAACGGGATTCCGGTGTTCGACAGCCGTGGAGGAACGTCGTCGCGACCGCTCATTGACCCAGATCGGCGCCGGCCAGCGCCCTGCGGGCCCGGTGACCTAGAGTGGCGAAGAGGCAGGCCCGGGGGACGTGGTCATCCGGTGAAAAGACGAGGAGACGCCAATGTTCAGGCTCGGTCGGTCGCGGAAGCTCGCAGCCCCGGTGGTAGCGGTTGTGTTGGGTCTCGGGCTCAACGTCGTCCAGGCAGACGCGGCGCCGGTGGCGCTCAGCTGTGGCGCAGTCGTGACGACCAGCATCGTGCTGAGCGCCGACATCGGGCCGTGCCAGGACAGCGCCATCATCGTCGGCGCCGACAACGTCACGATCGACCTGAATGGCCACCAGCTCTTCGGGACGGGCGGCACCGTCGTCATACACCAGGCGGCGGGCGTCTTCTCCGATCACCACACCGGGGTGGTCGTCACCAACGGGACGGTCCACGACATGTACCACGGTGTCCGGATCCGGGCGGGGAGCAACAACCTCGTCACCAGGATGACCGTGCGGGACAACGCGGGCGGCGACGGCGTCGACATCGAGTCCTCCACCGACAACGTGGTCAGCTTCAACACCGTCTTCCACAACAGCGGCTTCGCGGGCATGACCACGTTCAACGCCAACTCACTGCCTGGGCTGACGTCGGCCCGGAACACCTTCACCGACAACCTCGTCTACGCGAACAGCACGAGCGGTATCACCGTCGAGAGCGGGACGGGCCACATCGTGCGACGCAACCAGATCGTTTCGAACACCCGCGACGGCGTCGCCTTGTACAGCGGTGTCTCCGGGATCACGGTCGAGTCGAACCAGATCTCCAGCAGCGGTGCCAACGGCATCAACGTGCGTGCCGGCGCCAACGCCAACATCGTCCGCTTCAACCAGGTCACTCGCAGCGCCGGCCGGGGAATCCAGGTCGCGGGCCAGAGCAACCAGATCCTGAGGAACGGCGCATCGGCGAACCTGGTCGATCTACTCGACACCAATCCCACCTGTGATGCCAACGTCTGGTCGGGCAACCAGTTCGGGACCGCCTCGCCTGCGTGCACCCAGGGCTGAGCTCAGATCGGGCGCCGCGAGGCACGTCCACCACGTCATCACCGGCCGGGGTCGAGTTGATGCCGCCCAACACTGACACGGCTGTCGCACTCCCCGCTTCGTTTCCTCATCAGATAACGCGTAGAATAGGGGGGTGCCGGGTCCCATATCACTCGACGCCGTGCTCGACGGTGCCGCACGGCTCCAGGAGTTGGTGCCCGGAGCGGTACTCGTCGGCGGGTCGGCCGCCGCCTACCACGCCGGTCACCGCGTCTCCTTCGACCACGACCACGTCGTTGCGGATCTAGCGAGCCGTTTCGACACCGTCCTAGAAACGCTTGAAGCGCTCGACGACTGGTCGACCGCACGACTGGCTGGCGGGAAGCTCATTCTCGGCGAGCTGGGCGGACTTGAGACCGGCATCCGCCAGATGATCCGGCAGCGGCCCCTGGAGGTCGAGGAGATAGCCATTGGCCAACGGGCGTTGCGGGTGCCGACGCTCGAAGAAATCCTGAGGATCAAGGCCTGGCTGGTCGTCTCCCGCAATCGAACCCGCGACTACCTCGACGCCGCCGCTCTGTCGGACCGCATCGGCATCGTGCCCGCCGGCCGCCTGCTCGCTCGGATCGACGACTACTACGCAGAGGTGAACAGGCGACCGGAGGCTGTCGCCACCCAGGTCGCCCGGCAGCTTGCCGACCCCGCTCCGAGGGACTCGTCGGTGACCAGGCGGCTCAGCTCCTACCGGCGCCTCGATGCCCGCTGGCACGACTGGGGCACCGTCGTGGAGACGTTACGGACGGTCGCGGTGTCCATGACCGACACAGCCATGACCGCCACGGTCGACGACGACGCCCGGCGATGAGCGTCCTCTTCCGCAACGTCGACGTCGACGAGAGCGCCCCGCTCGGCGCTTGGCCACCCGAAGCGATCGAGATCCTCGTCGACCGCGGCAACTTGTCGGATTGGCGGCGGATTGCCGCCGCGCTGGCCGAGGACCCGTGGGGCCCGCTGGCGCGTACGGTCGAAGAGATCGTGAGCCTCGACAGCCACTACGGCGTCGACCGGATCCTGGAGCGGGTCCTGCACCGCGAACGCGAGCGGCAGACCCTTGCAGGTCGTCGCCGGTATGCCGACCGTCTCCGGAGTCTGCGCCGGTCAGCAGGTTTGTCGATGCGCGAGCTGGCCGCGGCAGCCGGCACGTCGGCCGCACGGATCTCCGACTACGAGAACGCGAAGGTTGCGCCGACGACGGACGTCCTCGCCCGGCTGGAGGACGTGCTGGAACGCGGGCAGGACGCCACCGAAGAACCCTCGCCGCACCAGCCCCGTGGCGGGATGACCGATCCCTCGACGCGACCAACGGTCCGGTGAACGACAGCCTGGCCCAGATGGGACCATCAACAGTTCGCGGTTCCGTTCCAATCACGACCGGTCTTCGGGGTTGTCAGACCTGAACGCTGTGCAACCGCCGCGGTCAGGCGGGGAGCCGCCGTGCGGTGTACTCCGGAGTCGTCCTCGACGGCGCCTCCTTCGAGGCCAGTCGGCGGCCTCGTCCGTGTTTCGCCGGGGGCATGAACCAAGGGTGTGTTTGGGTAAGACTCCTACTGGTAGGATTCCTACATGCGAGTCACCGAGAAGGGCCAGATCACGATCCCGAAGGAACTCCGGGACGCGTTGGGTATCGGCGCCGGCACCGAGGTCGCGTTCGAGAGGGCCGATGACACAATCGTCGTCCGCAAAGTCGAAGGCGGATCGAACCGGGGGCGGGAGCTGGTAAACCGCCTCCGCGCGCGGGGCGATGTGCGGCTCAGCACCGAGGAGATCATGGCGCTAACGCGGCAGCCCTGATCATGGCGTTCGGGACGCTCGTCGACAGCAACGTGCTGCTGGACGTCATCACGGAGGACGAGAGCTGGTTCGAGTGGTCATCGAGCGCGCTCGCGAACGCCGCCGATGACGGACCATTGTTCATCAACCCGATCATCTACGCCGAGGTGTCGGTGCGCTTCAGCCGTATCGAGGACGTCGAAGAGGCGCTCCCGCCTTCGGACTACGGGCGGCTCGCGGTGTCGTGGGAATCGGCGTTCCTGGCCGGAAAGGCGTTCCTCGACTACCGCCGGAACCGGGGGACCGGGTTATCGACGCTCCCGGATTTCTTCATTGGCGCGCACGCCGCTGTCGCAGGTCTTCGCCTGCTCACACGGGATGCCTCTCGGTATCGCACCTACTTCCCAGCCGTTCAGCTCACATCCCCGAACAATGCGGAGGACGGGTAACGGCGTAGACTTTCCCGCTCCGAGTCATGACCAGTCTTCGGGGTTGTCCTCCACGAAGTGGTCGAGCACGCTGCCGTCCACGCCGTCGACCAGGACGAGGCCACGCTTGGCGGGCGGCTCTTCGCTGGAGTACAGCAGGATGCGCCAGGTCGGGCGGCTGCGCAGACCGCGCCACCCGAGTTGGGCCGACGCGTGGCCGCCGGGTAAGCCGACCTCGCCCGCCGCAGCCAGGAGGGCCTCCGTGTCACGGACGGCGAGGGGCCACGCGGCTATCACGTGGTAGATGCCGATCACGGCCAGCGCGATCGCCCCGACCAGGAAGCCGTTGTTGACCAGGACGCCGTCGCCGCCGCTCGTGGCCCACAGGGCGCCGAAGAGCGCAGCGATGACGAGGTAGACGACCCCGGGAATCCGGCGCCGGCGGATGTCCGGGAAGGTGTACATCCCGACGTAGGCGGTGACGTCCAGGTCGGCGGGAAGCTCGTCGCCCTGTTCGACTTCCGGCTCGTCAGCCACGCGCTGGCCAGGCCTGGCGGATCTTGGCGTAGGTGGCAGGGAGTGCCTCGGGCAGCATGCGGGTCTCGGCGAGGACGGTCATGAAGTTGGTGTCGCCGTTCCAGCGCGGGACGCAGTGCATGTGGAAGTGCCCGGGCACGCCGGCGCCGGCACTGCGCCCCAGGTTGGCGCCGACGTTCAGCCCGTTCGGCGAATAGGCCGACTTGAGGGCGCGTACCGCGTCAGCCAGCTCGCTCCACAGGGACGCGGCCTCGTCGTCATCCAGCTCCTCGAGCTCGCCGACGTGGCGCACCGGCATGACCATGAGGTGCCCGCTCGTGTACGGGTAGGCATTCAGGACGACCGCACACGGCCCGTCACGCCGGACGATGTACGTGCTCTCCCCCGGCTCGTCGCTGGCGAGGATCCGGCAGAACACACAGCCCTCCGGCTGCCCGGCGGCGTGTTCGACGTACTCGCTGCGCCACCCCGCCCACAGCCGTTCTAGGGACATTGGCTCTCTAGCGACATTGGCTCTCGAGGCTCACAGGCGTTCGGACACCTCGCTGCGGAGGCGCTCGACAAAGGCCTCCACCACCACTCCCCGCTCCACCTGCCCGCCGCGGGGATTGACGCCGAGCGTGCCGGAGGCGACATCGTCGTCGCCGACGACGAGGACGTACGGCAGCTTCTCCAGCTTGGCCTTCCGGATACGCCCCCCGAGCGGCTCGTCCGCCTCGGCCAGGTCGGCGCGCAGCCCGGCCGCTTTCAGCCGGTCGACGACCGAGGATGCGTACGACTCATGGTCGGCGCGTACCGGGAGGACCCGGGCATGGACGGGCGACAGCCAGGCGGGCAGCGCTCCGGCGTAGTGCTCCAGGAGGATGCCGAAGAACCGCTCGACCGATCCGAACAGGGCACGGTGGATCATGAACGGGCGATGGCGGGTGTTGTCGGCGCCGACGAACTCCATGTCGAAGCGCTGCGGCATCTGCAGGTCGACCTGGAGCGTGGAGATCTGCCAGCGACGGCCGATGGCGTCGCGCACGTGGACGTCGATCTTCGGGGCGTAGAACGCGCCCTCCCCCTCGGCGACCTTGTACCCGATGTCCGACGCGTCGAGGGCCTGGCGCAGGGCGTCGGTGGCGACTTCCCACTCCTCGGGCTCGCCCACGAACTTCTCCGGGCGGGTGGAGAGCTCGGCCTCGAAGTCGGTCAGGCCGAACGTCCGCAGCACCCGCAGCACGAAGGCCAGCAGCGACGTCAGCTCGCCGGCCAGCTGGTCGGGGGCGACGAAGATGTGCGAGTCGTCCTGGGTGATGGACCGCACCCGGGTGAGGCCGTGGAGGACGCCCGAGCGCTCGAAGCGGTACACGGTCCCGAACTCGAACAGCCGCATGGGCAGCTCCCGGTAGGACCGGGACTGCGACTTGTAGATCAGGATGTGCATGGGGCAGTTCATGGGCTTCGGGTAGTAGGTCGCCCCCTCCATCTCCATGGGGGGGTACATGCTCTCGGCATACCAGCCGAGGTGGCCCGAGATCTCGAAGAGGGTCGACTTGGTCAGGTGCGGCGTCCAGACGAACTGGTAGCCGGCGGCCTCGTGCTCGTCCCGGGCGTAGTCCTCCAGCAGCTTGCGGATCAGGCCGCCCTTGGGGTGGAAGACGGGCAGGCCGCCGCCGATCTCCGGCGGGAAGTGGAACAGGTCGAGCTCGATGCCCAGCTTGCGGTGGTCCCGCCGCTCGGCCTCCTCCAGGCGGTGCAGGTGCTCGGCGAGGGCCTTGTCGGACTCCCATGCGGTGCCGTAGATGCGCTGGAGCATGGGGCGGTGCTCGTCACCCCGCCAGTACGCCCCGGCCACCTTCATCAGCTTGAACGAGCCCAGCCGCCTGGTGGACGGGACGTGCGGTCCCCGGCACAGGTCGGCCCACGCCGATTCCGGGACCACGCCGTTGCGGTACACGCTGACCGCGCTGCCCTCGGCGCCCTCCTCCGGGTCGACCCCCTCGATGATCTCGACCTTGAACGGCTGGTCGGCGAAGCGCTCCAGCCCCGCTTCGCGGGTGAGCTCCTCGCGCAGGAACGGCTGGTCCTCGCCCACGATCTCCCGCATGCGGGCGTCGATGCGGACGAGGTCGTCGTCGTTGAACCGGGCGTCGCCGGGCAGCTCGAAGTCGTAATAGAAGCCGTCCTCGATGGGCGGGCCGATGGCGTACTTGGCTCCCGGGAACAGGTCGCAGACCGCCTGGGCCAGCACGTGGGCGGTCGAGTGGCGCAGGACGTAGCGACCCTCGTCGGATGTCGTGGTGAGGATCGACACCTGGTCGCCGTCGTGGAGCGGCGTTCCGAGGTCGACCTGGGATCCGTTGACCACGGCCGCAACGGCCGCCTTGGCCAGGCCCCGCCCGATCGCCGAGGCCAGGTCGGCTGCGGTCGAGCCGTCGGGCAGGTCGCGGGCGGAGCCGTCGGGTAGGGAGACGTTCATCTCCGGCGAGGATACTGGTGACGCCATGGGAGACCGCTTCGAGTATCGGGACGTCACTGTCGAGGGCGACGATGTCGGCCCTCCCGGTGCCGGCCCCGGCCCCCGGCCGATAATCAGCGGGTTCTCGGCCCGCATCCCCGCCGACGGGCTCACGGCCGTCGTGGGCCCCTCCGGCGCCGGCAAGACCACCCTCCTGCGCCTGCTCAACCGCCTCGACGACCCCGATGGTGGCGATGTGCTCCTGGACGGCCGGGACGTCCGCTCCTACGACGTCCTCCGGCTGCGGCGGCGGGTGCAGTTCGTCGGCCAGGTCCCGGTGACCTTCCCCGGCACCGTCGCCGACAACGTCGGCCCGGAGGTCGACGCCCTGCTGGCCCGGGTCGGGCTTCCGGCCGGGCTGGCGACGCGGGCGGCCGACCGGCTCTCGGTCGGCGAGGCCCAGCGGATGTGCCTGGCCCGGGCCCTGGCCCGCCATCCCGAGTGCCTCCTGCTCGACGAGCCCACCTCCGCGCTGGACACGGCCTCCAAGCGTGGGATCGAGCTGCTGATCCGGTCCCTGGCCGACGAGGGCCTCACCGTGGTGATGGTGACCCACGACCCGCGCCAGGCCGACGAGCTGGCCGACCGCACCCTGGCGGTGGGCGGGTGACAGTTCCGGTGACGATCTCCCTCGCCCCGGCGTGTCGAAACGTCACCAGTTGCCTGGCGGTGGGAGTCCCGTGAACGACCTGAGCGGTCGCATCTCCTGGGCCGACGTGGCCCTGGCCCTGCTGCTGGTCGCCGTGTCGATCGTGGTGTCGCGGCTGCGCCGGACGGGGCTCGAACGGGACATAGGCGTGGCCACGCTGCGGTCCTTTGCCCAGTTGTTGGCGGTCGGCTACGTGCTGGACTTCGTCTTCGGCAGCCACGGGTCCCTCACGCCGGTGGTCCTGCTGGTGATGATCGGAACGGCCACGCTCACATCCGGCGGACGGGGCAAGCGGGTGCCGGGCGCGTACTGGATCGCGGTCACCTCGGTGTCGGTAGCGGCCGGCAGCACCCTGGGGGTTCTGCTGCTGTTGCGCATCGTGCCGGCGGTGCCCCGGGCCGCCATCCCGCTGGGGTCGATGATCATCTCCAACGCCATGAACACGACGTCGCTGGTCATGAGCCGCCTGCGCGACGACCTCGGCGCCCACCGGCGCGAGGTGGAGGCCCACCTCAGCCTCGGGGAGACGTCGACCGAAGCCGCCGCCCTCTGGCACCGTGGCGCCCTGCGCAGCGGGATGCTGCCGATCATCGACCAGACCAAGGTCGTCGGCCTGGTCGCCCTGCCCGGCGCCATGACCGGGATGCTGCTCGCCGGCGCATCACCGTCGTCGGCCATCCGCCTGCAGATGGTGGTGATGTACATGCTGTTGGGGGGCAACGCCTTCGCCGCACTGGTCGCCGGTCGCCTGACCATCTCCCGCCTCTTCACCGCCGATCACCAGCTCATCCGTGCCGTGCGTCGCTTCGCCGGCTGACACGGGCGCCCGATCTGGCGGACTGGACTCGCTCAGGTCGTGTTTCGCACTGAGCGCAACCAGTTCGGTCGAGAGCCTGGGGGGTCGCATGCGAAGCTGATGCTTCTATACTTTTCGCATGAAGCTCCTGCAGATACGAAACGTCCCCGATGACGTCCATCGCCGCCTGAAGGCGCGGGCGGCGATGGAGGGACAGTCCCTCTCCGAGCTGGCATTGCAGGAGCTTGCCCGGTCCCTGGAGCGACCGACCCGGCGGGAGCTCGCGGCTCGCGTCCAGGAGCGCGAGCGGGCCGTGGTCGGCGAAGGATCTGCTGACGCCGTGCGGGCAGGACGCGACGCCCGCTGATCGTTCTCGACGCGTCCGCCGTGGTCGAGTGGCTGCTCGGCCTCCCCCACGCCGACGACGTGGGGGAGCGCCTCGGCGACCAGACCCTGCACGCGCCGCATCTCCTGAGCATCGAAGTGGCCCAGGTCGTGCGGCGCTACGTCGCCCGGGGCGAGGTCAACCCCGAACGCGGGCAGGCGGCGATCGCCGACCTCGCCGACCTCGACGTCACCCACTATCTCCACGAACCGCTGCTACCGGCGATCTGGCGCCTCCGCCGCACCCTCACCGCCTACGACGCCGCGTACGTGGCCCTGGCCGAGGTGCTCGACGCGCCGCTCCTGACCCTCGACGCCCGGATCGCCGGAGCGCCCGGCCATACCGCCCACGTCGACGTGATCGGCTGAATCGACGTCAGGGCCTCAGGAAA
>JALYYN010000083.1 GCA_030946525.1 Actinomycetota bacterium
CGCAGAGTCGATCGCGTCCGACCCATGAAACCCAGGAGTTTGTGAAATGCGTGTGTTGCCGTCGGCGAACAGGTGGAGCAGCGGCGATGAACCGGCCGAGGATTGGCGGCGACGGTGAGGGCGACCGGCGCCGGCGCGCCGCCGCCCGGCGCGGGGCGCCTGCCCCGGTCCGGCGCAGCGTTCACGGGGGAGCGGCGATGACCGAACACGCGGTGGTGATCGCAGGAGCCGGCCCGACCGGGCTGATGCTGGCGGGCGAGCTGGCGCTGGCGGGAATCGACGTCGTCATCGTCGAACGACGCACCAATCAGGACGTCGACGGATCGCGGGCCGGTGGTCTTCACTCCCGCACCATCGAGGTGCTCGACCAGCGTGGCATCGCAGAACGATTCGTCTCGGCGGGGCAAGAGCATCCGAGCCTGGGGTTCGCCGGCATCAGCTTGGACATCAGCGATTTCCCCACGCGTCACAACTACGTGCTCGCGCTGTGGCAGAGCGACTTCGAGCCCATCCTGGCTGACTGGGTTGGTGAGCTCGGGGTTCCGATCCTGCGTGGATCCGAGTTGGTGGGGTTCGCGCAGGACGACACCGGCGTCGATATCGAGCTGCGCGGGGACACGTCGATCCGGGCGGAGTACGTCGTCGGCTGCGACGGAGGACGCAGCCTGATCCGCAAGGGGGCGGGGATCGACTTCGCCGGGTCGGATCCGTCGACCAGCTGGATGATCGCCGAGGTCGAGATGGACGAGGAGCCGGAGTTCGGCTTCCGTCGGGACAGCGCCGGCCGGCATGCCATGGGACGGAGAGGCGCCGAAGGCCCGATCGGGGTGGTGCTCACGGAACGACACGTCGAGCACACCGGCGACCCGAGCATGGACGAGCTTCGTGAGGCACTCGTCGGCGTCTACGGGACGGACTACGGGCTCCGTAGCGCCAGCTGGATCTCCCGGTTCACCGACATGACGAGGCAGGCGGTTTCCTACCGGCGGGGCCGGGTGCTGCTCGCCGGGGACGCCGCACACGTGCACCCCCCGCAAGGTGGCCAGGGCCTCAACACGGGCGTGCAGGATGCCGTCAACCTGGGGTGGAAGCTGGCCCAGGTGGTGAACGGGACGTCGCCCGACTCCCTCCTGGACACCTATCACGCCGAACGGCATCCGGTCGGCGCCCGGGTGTTGCACAACACCATGGCCCAAGTCGCGCTCGGCCGCCCCGACGACCGTCACCAGGCCCTCCGCGACATCACGACCGAACTGCTGAGCATGGACGAACCCCGCCGGCACATTGCCGCCATGGTCTGCGGGCTCGACATCCACTACGACCTCGGAGGGGGACACCCGCTGATCGGGCGGCGTATGCCCGACCTCGACGTGCAGACCGCAGACGGCCCCACGCGTGTCGTCACCCTCCTGCACGACGCCCGGCCCGTCCTCCTGAACCTCGGTGAACCCGGTGGTCTCGACGTTTCCCCATCGGCGAATCGGGTCCGGCTCGTCGATGCCAGGTATGCCGGCTTGTGGGAGCTCCCGCTCCTGGGCGAGGTCCCTGCGCCCGCGGCTGTGCTGATCCGACCTGACGGACATGTCGCCTGGGCGGGGGACCCTGCGAGCCCCGAGCTGCGGCAAGCGCTTGCGACCTGGTTCGGAGCGGCCGCCCCGGGTCAGTAGAACCGACATTCGGGCGTGTCACCGACGCAGACGGAGGAGCTCGGAGGATTCGTCAGCCCCGGGATCTCACGCCGGGCCCGCACGGCGAGAGGGTTGCACGACGTCGCCCTCCTCGCCGGCAGGGGCCGGGCCACGTGATCCTCGCACCACCGCCGGGTACCGCTGGGGATACTTCCTCCAGCGCCACCCGTGGCCGTTCGTGGCCTTCGGCCTGGTGGCGCTCCTGGCCGTGGCGCTCCCGGTGTTCTCCATCCGGCTCGGGTCGTCCGACGAGAGCAAGACGCCGACCACGGAGACCACCCGTCGTGCCTACGACCTCAAGGTTGAGGGCTTCGGCGCCGGCGCCAGCGGCCCGCTGGTTCTCGCGGCGGCGATCGGTGGCCCACAGGATCTGCCCGCCCTGACGCGGTTGACCGATGCCCTGAAGACCGTGCCCGGAGTCGCTGCGGTGAGTCCGGGCCGGCTCAATCCGGCGAGCGATGCGGCGATCATCCAGGTGACCCCGAGCACGTCGTCCCAGGACAAGGCCACCGTCGATCTCATTCGCAGGATACGGACACAGGTGCTTCCACCGGCGACACAGGGGAGCGACGTCCAGGTGCACGTAGGTGGGGTCACCGCGTCCTTCGACGACATCGCCACCAAGCTGCAGGGCCGGCTCCCGCAGTTCATCGGCGTCGTCCTGGGCCTGAGCTTCTCCTTCTGCTCGTGGTGTTCCGGTCGGTGGTGGTGCCGCTCAAGGCTGTCGTGATGAACCTGCTGTCCATCGGCGCGGCCTACGGGCTGCTGGTCGCGGTGTTCCAGTGGGGTTGGGGCAAGAACCTGATCGGCGTCGGCAAGGTGGGCCCGATCGAGAGCCTCCTGCCCATGATGCTGGTCGCCATCCTCTTCGGGCTGTCGATGGACTACGAGGTGTTTCTCCTGAGTCACATCAAGGAGGAGTACGACCGCAACGGCCACGACAACCGGGAGGCGGTGGCCAACGGGCTGGCCTCCACTGCGAGAGTCATCACCGCGGCGGCGGCCATCATGGTCTGCGTCTTCGGCAGCTTCGTCTTCGGCGACCAACGGGTGATCAAGGAGTTCGGCCTCGGCCTTGCCTTCGCCGTGCTCATCGACGCCACCGTCGTCCGCATGATCCTCGTTCCCGCCACGATGGAGCTGCTGGGCGACGCCAACTGGTGGTTCCCGAAGTGGCTGAGGTGGCTCCCGAGCGTCCACATCGACGGCGCCACTGTGGCGACCGGTCCCAGGCGCGCTCGACCCCGAGGAGGAGCGGTACCCCCAGCGGATCGGCTGACGTCGCCGCCCGTCGACCGGGCAGTGCTCACCGCCTGGCTCCACCCGGTGTCCCGGCCGGACACGCCGGGGAGTGCCACTCTGGGCGGCGTGATCCCACCCCTGCATCCCGACGTCGCCCCGCTTGCCTTCCTCCTGGGGGCGTGGTCCGGTCGGGGCCGCGGCGAGTACCCCACCATCGACGCCTTCGACTACAAGGAGACGGTCACGTTCGCCACAATCGGGAAAGCGTTCCTGGCGTACGGCCAGCGGACGACCGCCGCCGAGGATGGTCGCCCGCTGCATGCCGAGACGGGGTACTGGCGGCTCCCGGACCGACATCGGGTCAGTCCTCTGACCCATCACCTCTCCGCCGAGCTCCGGCGCACGGGTCCGTGAGACGAGCTCGGCAAGGGTCTCGACCAAAAGCCGACCAGGCCTCGACGGATGCCGGACCCGGCGACGCGGAGCTCGGCCGGGCCCCGGCCGGGGGCCGGCGCCGTCATGCCCGGGCGCAACCGGACGTGCTGGCGGTCATCGCCGTCGGCGGGATGCTCGGCGCTTCGGCCCGCTACGGCGTCGCCCAGTGGATCCCCACCCAGCCGGGCCGGTTCCCGTGGGCGACGTTCTGGACGAACATCTCCGGCAGCTTCCTGCTCGGCCTGCTGCTCGTGCTGCTCGTCGAGAGGTTGCCGCCGATGCGACTAGTGCGACCCTTCCTGACGACCGGCATCCTGGGCGCCCTCACCACCATGTCCACCTATGAGGTGGAGACCGCCCTGCTGATCAGGAACGGGCACCCGGCGACCGCGCTGGTCTACGG
>JALYYN010000344.1 GCA_030946525.1 Actinomycetota bacterium
ACCAGGACTACCTGCTGGCCGGCGGGGTCTTCACCCCCGATCTCATCGAGACGTGGATCTCCTTCAAGCGCCTCAAGGAGATCGACGAGGTCCGGCTCCGACCCCACCCATGGGAGTTCTACCTCTACTACGATATCTGACTTTTTAGGGCCTCTGACCTGCACTTTCACATTTCGCGATAGTCCATTTGACGCGGATTTGACGCGGGACTTCCGAGCTCGGCGTCGATCGCGGCCCGAGTTCGGTCCTCCTCGTCGGGGGACAGATGGCCGTAGACGTCGAGGGTGGTCTTGGCCGACGCGTGCCCCAACCGGGCCTGGACGACCTTCACCGAGGCCGCGGATCGGATGAGCGCGCTGGCGAAGTAGTGGCGCAGGTCGTGGGGCGTGGCCCCACTCAGCCACCCCCGCCTCGTGCCGGGCCTTGGCCCAGGCGGAGAAGGCAGGTACTTCGCGTCCGCCAGCGCTCAGCGGCTGCCGCTTCGGCGCGTTTCCGGATGGATCGCTACGGCGGGTGGAACGCTTGATCCGGCAATTACGGATGATCTGCCAGCGGCCCGGGATCCGTGGCTCATCCCGGAGCCCGCCTCGCACTGCAAGCGGCAACTCCTTCCGTGTCTCGATCAAGGATCGACGAGCCGCTCCTAACTTCCATAGTCCTCACGAAATACGCGACATGCTTCCAGTGAGGCCTTGAACCAAACAGCGCGGTCTGGATAGCGGGCGATGACACTGTTCAGAAAGCGTTCCACTAACGTCACGACATCCCGAGCTATCGGGACGGCTTTCCAGCCATCGGAGTTCTTCTGTCGGGAGGCGGTCAGATGTACAAGGCGCTTGTCGACGCTGTTTTTCACAGTGCGCAGGCGCTTGACTACCTCATCGTCCTCTGCGGCATCTTGGAGGAACATTATTGGGCGAATGTCGTCGCTGTGTTGAGGAATATGAAACTCGATCAGGACCCGTGCGTTCAGCAGGAATCCCTCAAGCATTGCATTGTGCACGAGCGCGGCGGCGGAGTCGGGGGGTGCTTTCCCGTCAGCGGCGACCTTGACCAAACCGTTTAAGCGATGCAACGAGCATCCTCACCTCGAAGCCGTAATCGAACGCTGCGTTCTTAAGGTCCATCCCGACGAGCATAGGGCGACGCTGCACAAAGGCCGAGATTACGCCCCCAGCGAGGGCTCGTAGTGCTATTCGGCCTGTGATCGAGCCGCTCCGACGTCGGTCCGCGGTCCGATTGACATACGAGGGCACTTGATTCGCTCGTCTCGCCCCGTCGACAGCGCGAAGCGCCAACTGGCGGCGTCCTCGGGCGGCACCGCATCCGTACAGGTGCAGGACTTCCCCCCACGAGGTCCGGCAGTGGCAGTGGGGCCATCCCGCTGCCGGCGGTATGGGGAGCCAGGCGTAACGAGGGACGCAGCGGCGCCTACGTTCGGGGCCACGCCTAGTCCGCTCTCGTACTCGTCGTCGAGGGGCGAGGCGCGCCCTTGAAACGCGCGGTGAGCACCGACTTTTGGTATGCGGGGGACCGAATAGGTCTTCCAGTTGACACCGTTCCGCGGTGACAACCCTAGCTTCGGAAGGCGCCATCCTGGAGTTCACCACTAGGGCCCCACCACCAGTGGTGCGCGCAAGTCCAGGTCAGAGGGTATGCAGGCGTTGCGTTTGACAGCGTCGTACGCCTCGTTGGACTCCCCGAAAGGTGAAACCCACTCTCGGTCGATCCTCTGGGGTTGACGTACGTACGATGTTGGTACACACTGAGTGGCGGAGAGGGAGACGAGGTTCCGCTATGACAGCCACACTTCATGACGAGACTGAACGCAAGAGTAGCCGGCTAGGCCTTCGCGCGAGTGAGTCGCAACGGTCCCTACTTCTCGCAGCTAGCCAAGCCGAGGGGACTACGGTTTCCGACTTCGTGCTAAGACATGCCACCCGAGCCGCCGAGGAAGTGCTTGCTGACCGACGCGTATTCATGTTGTCCTCCGACGCTTGGGGCAAGTTCACCGCGGCACTTAAGGGTCCTGCCAAGGGCATACCCGGCTTGGATGGACTCATGTCAACGCCTACGGTGCTCGATGGGGATTGAGTTCACGCTATAGCGCTGTCGAGGAACTCACTTCTCAGCATCGTCTTGATGAGTTCGACTGTGGCTCTGACGAACAGACAACGTGGCTCCGTCGACATGCACTGCAATCTCACTATGGCGGAATGAGCCGGGTCTTTGTAGTCCGACGGACCAGCGACGACCGTGTGGTTGGTTACTATGCGCTGACGACTGGGAGTGTTCTGAAATCTAACGCCCCGATCCGCCTGACAAAAGGGGCCGGAAACTACGACATCCCAGTCATCATCCTTACGAGGCTGGGCGTCGATCTGACTGAACAGGGTAGCGGTCTGGGTCGTGCGCTCGTCGTCGACGCTTTCCGTCGCGTGGGCCAAGTATCACAGGAAGTCGGCGTGCGAGCGCTACTCATCCATGCCGAGAATGACGAGGCTAGGTCGTTCTACCTAGCCCTCGCCCAATTCGAGGCTAGTCCCGTCGACCGCCTTCAACTGATGTTACTCACCAAGGATCTCCGTCGGCCTCTCAGCTAATGCAGTTAGCGCGTGGGCGTCAGGGATTGAGCGACCCGAGCTACTAATGGGTCACCGCGCCTTATCGACCGGTGAAGGTGCCGCTTAACCTTAAGCGTATCGACGAAGCACCCAAACGTGCCGTTGAAGTACGTCCTTCGACCTGTTGCCGGGCGCATAACAATCACGACCCGAAGAGCGCTCCCCGGAATCAGCCGCGACGGCAACCCACTGCATAGCCGCACAAGAAGGGTTCAGCCGATCGGGACGATTCGCCAGGCGATGCCTTCGGCGCGAAGCACGGGCGGAAGGATTCCCTCCGCCGCCGCTTCGGACAGCCAGATCGTGGCCGACAGAAGCCGGGCGACGGCGACGGCCTCGAGTTGAGCAGATTGAGGCGCGGCTGTCGCCCGGCCACAGCGACCATGGCGGGAACAGTCGAGCGAGGGTCGGGCAGTCCGATGTCCGGGCGCAGGTCGAGGAGGCTGAGGATGGCCCGTTCCTGCTCGTCGCCGGCGAGCTCCTGAAAAGGCCCGGAGAGATGGCCGCCGGCGCGGCGGCGGCGGCGCCGGCAGGCTCGGTAGTACCAGTCGGTGGTGGTGTGCATGGAGAAGCCCGCAGCGACGTCCGGGAGCCCCACCAGGAGCTCCTCGATCAAGAGACGGTCGTCGAGGACGAAAGCGCTCCCGGGAGCCAAGGACCAGGGCTGCTGATCGGCGAGATCGGGATCGTCGATAGTCGCCAGGCCGACGTCGTAGCGCTCCCTCAACACTCGCCGCAGCTCCTGGCGCGCGACGACCGTCCCTCCCGGGATGACCAGAGCGTCGTCGCCTAGATCGATGAAGCCGACTTCGCCCCCTTGCTCGATGGCCCACCGCCGACGGAGCTCCGCCGGCAGGCTGGTCCCATACAAGGCGCCAGCGTCACGCCTCGACGGGCCCCAGGTGACCGACGGGGTCGGACACGGCGGCCTCGGCGGCTAGTCGTTCGGATGGGCGCGCCTTGCCGCAGACTGACCGCGGCGTGGCTTGCTCGAATTGCCGATGAGCCGAGCTCGAGGATGGCCACTGAGGAGTTCGCTGCGTCGGCCGAAACGTCGGCATGGTCCCTCTGTGGTTCGTCAGAGGACGGACCACCCCGGTTCGTGGCGGTCATCAGCGGAGAGCGCTTCCGCAGGTCAGGACGTGTTTCAGCCCATCGGCGCAGGTCAGACGTCGAGCGTCGTCTTCGCTGAGGAGTGCCCGAGCCCGGCCTGCTCGACCTTCACGGACGCGCCGGAGCGGATCAGGACGCTGGCGAAGTGGTGCAGAAGGTCGTCCGGCGTCCCCCACTGGAGAAGGCCGGCACGACGGGCGGCGGCCTCGAACACGACGGCGAACGGGCTCTGCTGGATGGGCGCCCCGCTCTCGTTGGTGAAGATCAGGCCGGGGTCGTCATGGGCCGGCCACTGCTTGGGATGGGCGGCCAGGACGTCGGCCACTGCAGCCGCGAGCGGCACCCTGCGGTAGGACGCCGGCGTCCTCGGTGGCGCGAGCGCCACGCCTTAGGCCCGGACCCGGGCGAGCCGGCGGTCGACCCGGATCGACCGCCGCAGGAAGCCGACCCGGT
>JALYYN010000346.1 GCA_030946525.1 Actinomycetota bacterium
GGGATCAGGTAGTTGCCGAACCCGGCCAGGACCGGCGTGTTGAACAGGAAGATCATGGTGACGCCGTGCATGGTGAACAGCTCGTTGTAGAGCTCGGGTCCGAGCACCTTGGCGTTGGGCTGGGCCAGCTGCGTCCGCATCGCCAGGGCCATCAGCCCGGCGGCAAAGAAGAAGAAGAAGCAGGTGTAGATGTAGCGCATGCCGATGCGCTTGTGGTCGACGGTGGAGAAGAACCCGGCCAGGCCGGGTGCGTCCTCCCAGAGCTCCAGCAGCTCGTCGTCGCTGACAGGGGGGTGTTCGGCGATGGCCACTATTTGAGACCCTCCAAGTAGGCCACGATGGCGTCGCGGTCGTCGGACGACAGGGCGGTCGGCGGCATGAGAGTGCCCGGTTTGACGGCCCCGGGATCGGTGATCCATCGGGCCAGGTTCGACGCCGTATTGGCCACCATGACCGAGCCGATCCAGGCCCGGCCACCGAAGTCGCTCAGGTCGGGGCCGACGGTGCCGGTTGCCTGTGTGCCCTTCACTGTGTGGCAGCCGGCACAGGTTTCCCTGGTGAAGACCAACTGCCCACGGTCGGCCAGATCGGAGGTGGACGTCAGACCCGCACCGCCACGGCGTCGGGTCATCCACCGGTCGAAGTCGACGGGCGATTCGGCGATGACGATGAAGCTCATGTGGGCGTGCTCGATGCCGCAGTACTCGGCGCACTCACCGCGGTAGGTGCCCGCCTTGTCCGCCCGTAGGCGGAGGTGGTTCACCTGCCCGGGGATGGTGTCGACCTTGCCGGCCAACTGCGGCACCCAGAAGCTGTGGATCACGTTGTCCGACGAGAGCTCGATGTCGATGGGGCGACCCACCGGTATGTGGATCTCGCTTGCGGTCGTCACCCCCTCGGCCGGGTAGTGGATGTCCCACCACCAGCGCTTGCCGACGACCTGGATCTTCAACTCGTCGCTCTGGGGCTTGCGCAGCACCTGAGTAGTGGTCACGGTGACCACGGCCAGCACGGCCAGGATGAGCACGGGAGCGATGATCCCGCCGAACCAGATGAACGTGTCGTCGGCGGGGCCGCCCGCCTCCGACCTGCCGGGCGCTGTGTCGGGCGGCCGCTTGCGCCGGCCCCGAACGACGGCGATGACGATGAAGGCGGCAACGACGACGTAGACGATCGTGGCCAGGGTGAACATCAGCCACCAGATGCCCGCCACCCGGCGCGCCTCCCCGGCCCTGCCGTCGAGCATCGACGGTGGCCGGCCGCCACAACCGGCCACCACCGTGGCCGCGACCACGGCCCCGGCCCACCCAGGAACGGCTCGCAGGCACCGCCTCACGATCGGCGCCAGAACGACGGGCCGACGGGCTCGGAGAAGTCGCCACGGGCCACGAGGAAGCCGTCGTTGGTGATCTCGATGGGAAGCTGGGGCAACGGGGCGGCGGCAGGGCCGTTCGTGGGCCGGGCGTAGTGCAAGACGTCGAACGTCGACTGGTGGCAGGGGCACAGGAGCTGGTGGGTATCGGCCTGGTACAGCCCCACCGGGCACCCGGCATGGGTGCAGATCTTCGAGTAGACGACGAAGCCGTCGGGCGACCAGTCCTGGCGCCCGGCCTTGGGCCTCACCAGCCCGGGCACCGTTCGAACGAGCACCGCCTGGCCGTCGGCGGAGCCGGGCGAGCCTTCGGGGAACACCGTCACCAGGCCCTCGACTGGAACATCGGTGACCTGTACCGGTCGGCCGTCCTCGGTGACGAGACGGAGCCCCGCCCGCCACGGCGTCTCCTCCAGCGAGCGCCCCGGGCGGGGGCCGAGGGAGCGGATCGGGAAGAGGGCGGCCAGCCCCAACCCCCCGACAGCCAGGCCGAGCGTGCGCACGAGGAGCTTGCGGCGGGTGAGGATGCCACCTTGTTCGAAGTCGACCTCGGTCTCGTCGACCTCGTCGGCCGGGCTGGCCATCTCGTGGCGCTGGTCCACGAACGGCCCCCGGGGCAGCAGGCGGTTGCCCCAGATGACGAAGCCGCAGGCGATACCGCCCAGCGCCAGTCCGAGGAACAGCCCTTCCAGCTGGACCTGCCCTCCCCGCCAGTAGACGGCAGCCAGGGCCACGGCACTGGCCGACGACAACAGGAACAGGGCAGCGATCTGGCGCTCGGCGCGCCGTTCGGCGTTGTCCGGGCCCTGGCCGTTGTCGCCCTGATCGCCGACGCCGGTCAACCTCGCTCCCCGATCCAACGGGTGAAGAGCAACAGGCCGGCGAGGGCCACCAGGGCCAAGGCTCCCTCGGCGAACGGGCCCAGATGCCACAGGGGCTCGCCCCCCCGGTCGCGAGGGCGGTCGAGGTAGCGGACGTAGGCGACGACCGAGGCCATCTGGGCGTCGGTGAGGGCGGCGGTACCGAATACCGGCATCTGTCCCGGGCCGACCCGGATGGCCTCGCCGATCTGGGTCGGGGTAGCGCGGTGCAGGGCCGGCGCCTCGATGCGCAGCAGGGCACCCCCGTCGCCGGCCCAGGCGTGGCACGCGGCGCACTGCTGGCGGAACAGGGCGCCGCCTTCGGCCAGGTCGCCCTGGCCCAGCTTGGGGATGTCCACCCCGCCCCCTCCACCGATGGCGCCGGCCACGTAGTCGACCAGGGCGGCGATGGTCGCCGGGGAGTACGC
>JALYYN010000373.1 GCA_030946525.1 Actinomycetota bacterium
CAGGGGATGAGGGCGAGGAGGCGGTGGAGCCGCTCGTCGGCGCTCAGCTTGGGCACGGTTCCCCGCCGGTGAGAGCCTGCAGCCACCCGACCATCTCGGCGCGCAGCTCGGGCGGATCCAGCACCTCGGCGTGGTCGAGGAAGCCGAGCACGAAGGATCTGAAGGCGTCCCGGTTGGTGACCCGCACGGCGAGCACTGCGGAGCCGTCGGGGCGCCAGGCTTCGACGGCCTTCGCGCCGACGTGGTTGGCGGCCCAGGCCGCCTGGCCGGCGTCGACCAGCAGTCGGGCGGTCAGGGCCTCCTCACCGCCCATCTCCCACGGAGGCGGCTGGGCGCCGGCGTGGGGTGGTCGGTCGAACGCCCCCTCCTCCCCTGCGACGTCGACGTCGGACTCGATGCGGTCCAGCCGGAACATGCGCTCCTCGGCGGCGTCGTGGTCGTGGCCGGCCAGGTACCAGTGGCCGTTCCGGAACGACAGTCGCCACGGGTCGACCCGACGGCGCCGCCCCCGGTAGGTGAAGGCCACCGGTCGCCGGGCCGAGATGGACGCGAAGACAGCGGCCAGGTGGGCGGCGCCGGGCAGGGCGGCCACCGCCGCCGCCGGCCCGCCCTCGGCGACCTCCCCGCCCAGCTTCCACAGGGCCTCCACCCCGCTGGCGCCGTCGAGGCGCACCGCCGACGCAGCCAGATGGAGGGCGGCCAACTCGTCGGGGGCCAGACCGGGGTCGCGGAGGTAGTAGTCCTCCTTGGGGATTCGGTAGCCGAGTACGCCGGGTACGGCGGCGTCGACCGGCTCGACGACGACGGGGATGCCCAGGTCCCGCAATGCCTCCTTGTCGCGCTCGAAGGCCCGGCGGAAGGATCCGTCGCTCTCGGCGTAGCCGGGCAGGCGATGCCGGAGGTCGTCGGCGGTCAGCGGTTGGTCGGCGTCGAGGAGGGCGGCGACTAGGTTGATCAACCTCTCGAGCCGCTGCACACCTCGATGGTACGGGGAGGAGGCGGCGGGGGCGGGCCGAGGACATCTGCTTGTAACCTTGGTGACGGTGGGCTCCCGGCATCAGCTCCTGCTCGTGCTCCGAAAGCGTCCGGACAGCACCGTCACCCACCTCGCCGCCGCGCTGGCCATGACCGGTGTGGGGGTGCGCCGCCACCTGACCGCCCTCGCCGCCGAGGGCCTGGTCGAGCGCTCCGGCGTCGCTGTCGGCAGCGGCGGGCCGGGGCGACCGGCCGCAGGGTGGCGGCTGAGCGCAGCCGGGATGGAGACCTTTCCCCGGCGTTACGACGCCCTCGCCCTCGACCTGCTCGAGGACCTCGACCCCGCCGACGTGGCCGGCGCGCTCGACCGCCGCACCGACAAGCAGGTGGCGCAGTACCAGGCCCAGCTCGCCGGTTGCACCGACTTCGAGGAGCGGGTCACCGCCCTCGCCCGGCTGCGCGACCAGGCCGGGTACCTGGCCGACTGCACTCCCGGGGAGGCCGGCGCCTTCGTCCTCACCGAGCACAACTGCGCGGTGCACCGGGTGGCCGAGCACCATCCCGTCGTCTGCGCCATGGAGCTCGCGCTTCTGCGGAGGGTGCTGGGCCCCGACGTCGAGGTGAACCGGATCTCCCACACCATGGCCGGCGACGCGGCGTGCTCCTACTGCATCAGGCCCGCCGGTTCGCCGGTCCGCCCTGGGTAGCGACGCCGCCGGCGAGGGCGCGGTCCCGGCCGCCCGCCGGCTCGCCGAGGAGGTGCTGGCGCCGGCGGCGCAGGCCACCGATCAGGCCCCGGTCGTACCGAGGTCACACCTGTCGGCCCTGGCCGTGGCCGGCCTGTGCCGGCTCATGTGCCCTCCGGCCGCGCCCGCCGCCGAGGTGCGGGAGATCTACGAGGCACTGGCCGGCGCCTGCGGCGTGACCTTCTTCGTCTGGGTCCAGCACCACGGGCCGGTTCGCGCCCTGGCGTCCACGGTCAACGCCGACCTCCGCGGCCGCCACCTGGACGACCTCGGCGCCGGCCGGGTGCTGGGCGGGGTGGCCTTCTCCCACCTGCGCCGCCCCGGCCCGCCGCCGATGGTGGCCACCGCCGTCCCCGGCGGCTACCGGGTGGACGGGGAGGCGCCATGGGTCACCTCGTGGGGCCTGGCCGAGGTCTTCCTCGTCGCCGCCCGCCTGGACGACGCCGTCGCCTGGTTCCTCCTCGACACCCGCCGCCGCGACCCGGCCGTCAGGCCGTCGCCCTCCCTGCCCCTGGCGGCGATGAACGCGTCGGCGACGGTGCGCCTGCGCCTCGACGGCCTGCACGTACCGGAGGCCGACGTGCTCGAGGTCGAACCGTTCGTCGATTGGCAGGAGCGCGACCGGGTGACGACGGCGCAGCCCAATCCCGCCGCCCTCGGCATCGCCGCCACCTGCGTCCGCCTGCTCGCCGGCGCCGCGCCCACCGCGGTCGCACGCCTGGGCGACGAGCTCGACGAGTGCCGGCGCCGCTCTTACGGCCTCGCCGACGAGGGGCGGACCGACCCCGACCACGTGGCCGCCATGGTCGACGCCCG
Source organism: Actinomycetota bacterium (assembly GCA_030946525.1). GTDB lineage: Bacteria > Actinomycetota > Acidimicrobiia > Acidimicrobiales > AC-14 > CADCTB01. The sequence continues at coordinate 2,538 of JALYYN010000373.1, forward strand.
GGCGTGGGGCCTGGCCCTGGCCGTGCGGGCGGCCGGTGCCCTGGTGGGAGGGGTCGGGGGGCGTGCCCTCACCCTCGACCACCCGGCCCAGCGCCTGCTCCGGGAGGCTGCGTTCTTCTCGATCCAGGCCCAGACCCCGGCTCTGCGCCGGGCGTTCCTGGCTCAGCTCGAGAGGAGCTGAGCGGCAGCCCGCCCGGCGGCAGCCGCGTAGCGGAAGAACTCGGGATCCTCCTCGGGCGTCCGGCCCATGGTGGTGACCACGAAGCTCATGACCGGGCCGGCCCAGCCGTCCTCCGGCTCAGGGGCCAGCGCCTCGTGGGAGGCCATGGCCTGCACGGTGGCCGTATGGTGGCTGCGGCCGGCGTGGCGGGGTCGTGCGTCGGCCCCCGAGTGGCGGACGGCGACGATCGGGCGGCCGCCCAGCACGGCGACCGCGTCGATCACCGACGCCATCTCCAGGCTGCCGAAGCCCAGCCGGCTGCCGGTGCCGACCACGCCGGGCCCCGGCGCCACCACGGCGACGTCGCCCGCGGACAGCATCAGGGCGGACGGGACGTTCACCGCCTCCCGGTCCCCTCCGAAGGCGTGGCCGCAGGTGATCGTCTCCAGCAGCAGGTTCCGGTCGCGGAGCTCGACGACCAGATCCGACAGGGCCAGCGGGAGAGCGGCGGAGTCGGTCATCACGTAGGTCAGGCGCCGACCGGGCGCAGCGTCGGCGAAGGCCACAGCGACCGGGGCGAGCTGGCTGTGGACGTCGCAGACGATCACCGGCGTGCCGCCGAGGTCCTCGGGCCGCGCCGGGTCGCCCTCCTCCGCCACGCCGGTATCGACCTGGAGGCTGGTGTAGCGCAGCTTCATCACCTGCCCGCCGCCCGGCGCCGACCAGGCGTCGCGGGACAGGTTCCAGTGCACGACGTCCCACCCGCCCGAACCCAGGCCCAGATCCACGGCCGTGGTGTTGACCACCACCCGGTCGCCCGCCTCGACCGGCCCGATGAGCTGGGTGAGCACGTAGGCCCGCCGGCCGTTGTCGAGGTCGACCCGCTGCAACCCCTCCCGCTCGGTGGTGACGGCCGCCACGACGGCGATCGAGAAGCTGGGCATCAGGCTCGCCCGAACGGAGCGAAGCGAGCGAGCGCGATCACAGGGAGGCGATCAGCTTCTCCACCCGCTCGTCGCGGGACTTGAAGGGGTCTTTGCACAGGACGGTGCGCTGGGCCTGGTCGTTGAGCTTCAGATGCACCCAGTCGACCGTGTAGTCCCGCTTGCGCTCCTTGGCCTTGCGGATGAACTCGCCCCGCAGCCGGGCCCGGGTGGTCTGGGGCGGGGTGGTGATGGCCTTGTCGATGGCCTCGTCGGTGACGATGCGCTCGACCAGGCCCCGGTCCTGGAGCAGGTAGTACAGGCCCCGCTTACGGTTGACGTCGTGGTACTGCAGGTCGAGCAGGGCGACCTTGGGGCTGGTCAGGGTCAGCCCATGGCGCTCCCGGTAGGCCTCGATCATCTTGTGCTTGATGACCCAGTCGCACTCGCGGTCGAGGCTGAGAGGATCGATCTGGATCTTGGTGAGGCAGTGCTCCCACATCTTGAGCGCCTGCTCCTCGATGGGGCTCAGACCACGGGTCTCGGCGTAGCGCAGGGCCCGGTTGAGGTACTCGGCCTGGATCTCCAGGGCGGAGAGCTCCCGCCCGTTCTCCAGGCGCACCCGGCGCTTGCAGGTGATGTCGTGGCTGATCTCCCGGATGGCCCGGATCGGGTTGTCCAGGGTCATGTCCCGCAGTACGACGCCCGGGTCCTCGAGCATCCGCAGCAGGATGCTGGTCGTCCCCATCTTGATGAACGTGGCGTACTCGCTCATGTTCGAGTCGCCCACGATCACGTGCAGCCGGCGGAAGCGCTCGGCGTCGGCGTGGGGTTCGTCGCGGGTGTTGATGATGGGCCGGCTGCGGGTGGTGGCCGACGACACGCCCTCCCAGATGTGCTCGGCCCGCTGGCTGATGCAGTAGGTGGCGCCCCGGGCGGTATTGAGCACCTTGCCCGCCCCGGCGTAGATCTGGCGGCTCACGAAGAACGGGATCAGGACCTCGGCGTAGTGGCCGAAGTCGTCGCGGCGGCTGGTCAGGTAGTTCTCGTGGCAGCCGTAGGAGTTCCCGGCGGAATCGGTGTTGTTCTTGAACAGGTAGACGATGCCGCGGATGCCCTCCTCACGGAGGCGCTGCTCGGCGCTGGACAGCAGGCTCTCCAGGATCCGCTCCCCCGCCTTGTCGTGGGCGACGAGATCCTCGATGGAGTCGCACTCCGGGGAGGCGTACTCGGGGTGACTGCCGACGTCGAGGTAGAGCCGGGCGCCGTTCTCGAGGAAGACGTTACTGCTCCGCCCCCACGACACGACCCGGCGGAAGAGGTAGCGGGCCACCTCGTCGGGGCTGAGGCGGCGCTGGCCCCGGAGCGTGCACGTGACTCCGTACTCGTTCTCGATGCCGAAGATGCGCCGTTCCACGTCAGCCAAGCTACCGTTGAGCCCGATGCAAAGAACGCGCATGGTGCGATTGGCCACCGTGAGCACGTCGTTCCACGCCCGGGTCATCGCCGCCCGGCTCGGGACCGAGGGCATCGTCACCGACCTCCGGGGCAACATCGACGGCCTCTACCCCGTCGGCGACACCCACGTGTACGTCGGCGAGGACGACCTCCCCGAGGCGCAGGAGATCCTCATGGTCGACGACGTGGAGTCGGCCTTCGACGCCCCTGAGGAGCCGATCGACTTCGCCGCCCCGAAGGCCCTGTGGCTGGTGCTGGCGGCCATCCTGGCCATGGCCGCGGTGATCTTCGTCCGCAGCTTCTGATGACGGCCGTCGCCCTCCCGCTCGGCGCGCCCTTCACGGTCGAGGACGTCTGGGGCATCGCTGCCGACGGTCGCCGGCACGAGCTGATCGAGGGAGCCCTCTTCGTGACACCCGCCCCGGGCGCCGCCCACCAGACCTGCACGGGATGGGTTTGGTCGTTGCTCGTCCACGCCGCCGGCCCGGATCATCTGGTGCTCCTCGCCCCCTTCGACTGGGTCGCCGGCCCACACAGCCTGTTCCAGCCCGACGTGCTGGTCGCCCGGCGGGCAGACATCGCCGTTACCGGCGACAAGCGCCTGGAACGGACGCCCCTGATGGTGGTCGAGGTGGCGTCGCCCAGCACCCGCATGCTCGACAGTGGGACCAAGCGGTTGGCCTTCGAGGCCGCCGGCGTTCCGACGTACTGGATCGTCGACCCCGATGTCCCCAGTCTCACCGTCTTCCGGCTCCACGACGGTACCTACGAGGAGGAGGCCCGGGTGGAAGGCGACGACGTGTACGAGGGCGCCGAGCCTTTCCCTGTCCGTGTGGTCCCGAACCAGCTTCGGCGAGGCCTTTAGCGACTGACGCGAGACTCAGGTGGACGGGGCCAACAGGCTCGTCAACTCCTCCTCCGGGATACGCCGGAACGCCCGGCGGGCCGAGGTCCGGGCCAGGATGGCGACCTCGAGGTTGCCCGCCTGGAGGGTCCGCTCGGGCCCGGCCAGGGCGCCCGTCGCAGCGTGCAGGGCACCGGCCATGTCCAGATCATCCCGGTAGGCGGCCTTGAGGCGCTCGTTGACCGTGTCGGCGTCGCCGCCCAGCACGGTCGAGCCGTCCTCGTCGACGATCGTGCCCTCGTAGGAGATGCGAAAGAGCTGGTCGTCGACACGGATCGCCCCCACCTCGGCGACGAGGATCTCGACCTCCATGGGCTTCATCTCGTGGGTGAAGACGTGGCCGAGGGACTGCGCGTAGCCGTTGGCCAGCGAGCGGGCGTCGACGTCCTCCCGCGAGTACGTGTAGCCCTTGACGTCGGCGTGGCGGACGCCGGCCGTGCGCAACGAGTCGAACTCGCTGAACTTGCCCACGCCGGCGAAGGCGATCCGGTCGTAGATCTCCGAGACCTTGTGCAGGGTTCGGGAGGGGTTCTCGGCGCAGATGAGGATGCCCTGGTCGTAGCTGAGGGCGGCCAGGCTGCGGCCTCGGGCGATGCCCTTCCGGGCGTAGTCGGCCCGGTCCTTCATCACCTGCTCGGGGGCGACGTAGAACGGCATGCTCATCGGACGTGCCTCCTTCGGAGGTCGGCCGTTGCTCGTCGCCAGGAGCTGCGCGCCTCCGCTTTGCGTCGGTGCTCGCTCATCGGCGGGCCTCCGTCATCTCGGACGCCCTTCGGCGGTCTTGCGGGTCAGCAGCTCGGCGAAGAGCCGGGCCACTTCCTGGTCCTCGACGCGTTCGAAGCCGTCGGCGGTGATGGTGGCGACCGTGGGGTAGAGACCGCGGACAACGTCGGGGCCGCCGGTGGCCGAGTCCTCGTCGGCGGCCTGCCACAGGCTCTCGACAGCCAGCTGGATGGCGCCGGCCCGGTCGATCCCGTCCCGGTAGCCGAGCTTGATCGTGGTCCGGGCGTCACGCCCGCCCGAACCGGTGGCGTGGAAGTCGCCCTCCTCGTAGCGGCCGCCGGTGAGGTCGTACTTGAAGATGCGCCCGACCCGGCGGCGCAGGTCGTAGCCGGCGTAGATGGGGACGACGGCCAGGCCCTGCATGGCCATGGGCAGGTTGCGGCGGATCATCCCGCCCAACTGGTTGGCCTTGCCCTCCAGGCTCAGGGCGACGCCCTCCACCTTCTCGTAGTGCTCCAGCTCGGTCTGGAAGATGCGGACCATCTCCACCGCCGGCCCGGCGGCCCCGGCGATGGAGACGCCCGAGTGGCGGTCAGCGGGGAAGACCTTGTCGATGTCGCGGGAGGCGATGCTGTGACCCTCGGTGGCCCGCCGGTCGCCGGCCATGACCACGCCGTCGGCGTAGCGGATGGCCACGATGGTGGTGCCGTGGGTGATCTCGACCGCGTCGGCCCGTACGGGCGGCGGCGGGTCGCCCTGCACCCGCCGGAGCAGCTCGGAGAAGCTCGGCCCCGGATCCTGGCCGGGCGGGAACATCGGGAGAGTCATCGTCGAGGGAGGCTAGCAACTCGGCCGGTATGCTCCGCCGGCATGGAGGAGCGGGTCGGAGGCGCGGTCGAGGACGGTCAGGAGTTGACCGTGCTGGGCCGCATGCTGGAACCCGGCGACACCGCGCCCGACTTCGCCCTCGACCACTTCACCGGATCCTCGATGGACACGGTGAGCCTGGCCGACATGGCCGGCTCGGTCGTCGTGCTCAACGTGGTCAACTCGGTCGACACGCCCGTCTGCGATGTCCAGACCCGCCGGGTCGACGGCCTGTTCCCGGCGGCCAAGGTGCTGACGGTCAGCATGGACCTCCCCTTCGCCCTCGTCCGGTGGACCAACGCCGCCGGTGTCACCCACCCCGCGGTGTCGTCGCACCGCAGCGAGGCCTTCGGTCGCGACTACGGCGTGCTCATCAAGGAGTGGCGGGCGCTGCAGCGGTCGGTGTTCGTGATCGACCGCGACGGTCGCATCGCCTATGCCGAGTACGTGCCCGACCAGATGAACGAGCCCGACTACGACGCCGCGGTGGACGCGGCCCGGAAGGCGACCTCGACCGCCAGGTGAGCTCGGCCGTCGGTGAGTGATCGCCTCGAGGTCCTGGCCCTCCAGCTGCAGACCTCGTGGTTCATGCTGTGGGCCGGGCTCGAGGGCCTGAGCGAGGAGGCCTACGCCTGGCAGCCGACCCCCGGCTCCTGGACGGTCCGCCTCGGCCCCGACGGCCGGTGGACCCGTGACTCGGCCACCCCGCCGCCCGATCCCCGCCCGATGGCGACGATCGCCTGGCGGGTCTGCACCCTCGCCGGCACCCAGACCCTGCGCCACGACTGGACCTTCGGCGCCCACAGCCTGACCTGGGAGGCCATCGACGTGCCCGGCTCGGTCTCCGGTGGCCTCGCCTTCCTGGAACGGTCCGCCGCGGCATGGATCCAGGGTGTCGCCGGCCTCACCGACGCCGACCTCGACACCGCCCTGTGCGACTGGCCCGGTGGACCGACGGGCCGGCCATTCGTCGAGACCCTGTGGTGGACCAACCGGGAGCTCATCGCCGCCGGCGCCGAGATCACCCTCCTCCGGGACATCCACCGCGCCGGCCGGCCCCGACCAGGCTGAACGCCCGCTCCCGGGCCAACTCGATCTCCCCGGCATGGGTGTGTGCCATCAGATAGCCAATGGCGTTGCGCAACAGGTCGCGATTCTCTTGAAAGTCGGCCAATGCGTTGTTGCAACTGAAGCACAAGAGGCCGCGGATCTGACCGGTTGCATGGTCATGGTCGACGTGGAGAGAACTGTTCTCACGAGGGGTGCGACTGCAGACCGCACAGCCACCGCCCTGTCCTTCGAGCATGGCGTCGTACGCCTCCAGCGTGACGCCGTACTTCCGCATGAGGTGCCCGGCTCGCTCCCGGCGCTTCACCTCCGGCTCCAAGCGTCGGGATCGCCGGTAGGCGTTCAACCGTTCGGGGTTCTCCTGCTGCCACCGCTTGACCCGGGCCTTCGTCGGCTCAGGATCAGCCAGGTAGCGACGGTGCTTCTCATCGAGGTTGCAAGCTTTGCAGTCGTGCCGGTGGCCGTCCCGCATACCGGTCGACCTGTAGAAGTCGTCCAGCGGCTTCATCAGGCCGCACTTTCTGCATTGCTTCATGTCGCTATTCTAGCGAACATGCGTTCGACAGTCAAGGGAATGTACCCTCGTACATAACTCCTATTGACCGCCTTTTTGCACGTAACTTCGTACAAATTCCTCGGCATTCTCCTCGAGGACCTCGTCGATGTCGTCCAACAGCTCATCGAGCTCGGCCTTCAATTTCTCACCCTGCTTCGCCGGCGCCGCCACGGCGTCGACCGCCTCCTCGGGGCGGGTGGTGGACTGCTTCCTCTTCTGTTCACGTTCTGCCATGGTTTCCGGCTTCCTCCTACGTTGACCCCAGCGCCTCTAAGAGCTCGCTCGGGGTCTCACATGCTTGTAACAACCTATCGACGTGTGCGGCTGTTCCTCTGAGGGGCTCCATCATCGGCACCCGCCGGAGCGGATCGGTGCCCAGGTCGAAGACGAGGGAGTCCCAGTTCGACGCGGCGATGGAGCTGGCCCACTTCTGCAGGCAACGGCCCCGGAAGTAGGCCCGGGTCGTGGTGGGTGGCTCGGTCATGGCCGACACCACCGACTCCTCGGTCACCAGGCGCTCGAGGCCGCACTTCTCGTACAGGGACCGGCCGGGACGCACGTCGTGGTACTGCAGGTCCAGGGCGGCCAGCTTTGGATCGGTCCAGCCCAGGCGGTGACGGTCGCGGTAGCCCTCGACCATCTGGTACTTGGCCACCCAGTCCAGCTGGTTGGCCAGGCGCATGTGGTCGGTCTCCAGGGCGTGGAGCACCGACTCCCAGCGGTCGAGCAGGTCGCGTCCGACCTCGGGGCCGACGGCCTCCAGGCCCCGGCTCTCGGCGTACTTGCGCCCGCGGTCGAGCAGCTCCCACTGCATCTCCAGTGCGGTCATCTTCCGCCCGTCGGCCAGCTCGAGCGGCTGGGCGAGAGTGAGGTCGTAGGACACCGCCCGGTGGGCCTGGACCGGAGCGGCCAGGGCCAGGTCGAGTCCGCTCAGCTCGTCGTCCTCGATCATGGCGAGGACCAGGGCGGTCACCCCCACCTTCAGGAAGGTGGAGATCTCGGCCAGATTGGCGTCGCCGACGATGACGTGGAGCCGGCGGTACTTCTGGGAGTCGGAGTGGGGCTCGTCACGGGTGTTGACGAGGGGACGCTTCAGCGTGGTCTCGAGGCCAACCTCCTCCTCGAAGAACTCGGCGCGCTGGGTGAGCTGGAACGGCACCCGCTCGGCGGACATCCCGGAGGACTCGGTGCCCACCTTGCCCGCTCCCGTGTAGATCTGGCGGGAGACGAAATGGGGCGTGACCTGGGAGACGATCCGGGCGAAGGGCACGGCCCGGTCCATGAGGTAGTTCTCGTGGCAGCCGTAGGAGTTGCCCTTGCGGTCCGAGTTGTTCTTGTAAACCACGACCTCCTGGCCGTGGGGCAGCACCTCCGACGCCGCCTCGATGGACCGGGCCAGGATCCGCTCGCCCGCCTTGTCCCACCGGACGATCTCGAGCGCGTCGGAGCACTCGGGTGTGGAGTACTCGGGATGGGCGTGGTCGACGTAGTAGCGGGCGCCGTTGGTGAGGACGGCGTTGACCAGGTGGGTCTCCACCTCCGGGGCCATGGCGCCCTCGCGGGCGAAGCCGCGGGCGTCGCGCCCGGGGGACTCGTCCTCGAAGTCCCAACCCACCTTTTCCGCCGGGGCCCGCCGGGAGAGCGCCGTCACGTAGGCGTTGATTAGCAGCGACGAGACGGTGATCGGGTTGGAGTCGGCCCCGCGCAGGATGATCCCGTACTCGGTCTCGATCCCCAGGACCTTCCTGATCGCCACCGCGGGACCCTACCCGTCCCCGGGGACGGCAGAGCTACAGGTACTGGCCGGTGCCGACGCGCTCGATGGCACGGCCACCGGTTGCTTCCTTGCCCTCGGACATCAGGGTGCGCACGTAGACGATGCGCTCACCCTTCTTGCCCGAGATCTTGGCCCAGTCGTCCGGGTTGGTGGTGTTGGGCAGATCCTCGTGCTCCTTGTACTCCTGCTTGATGCTCTCCAGGAGATCGGAGGTGCGGATGCCCCGGCTCTGGCCGGCGATGACCCGCTTGATGGCCAGCTTCTTGGCCCGGCGCACGATGTTCTCGATCATGGCGCCCGACGAGAAGTCCTTGTAATACAGGATCTCCTTGTCGCCGTTCTGGTAGGTGACCTCCAGGAAGCGGTTGTCGTCGTCGTGCTTGTACATCTCCTCGACGGTGCGGGAGATGATGACGTCGACGGTCCGCTGGCGGTCGCCGCCGCCCAGGGATGCCACCTCGGACTCGTCGAGGGGCAGGTCGGCGGTGAGGTAGCGGCTGAAGATCTGGGTGGCGGCCACCTCGTTGGGGCGCTCGATCTTGATCTTCACGTCGAGCCGTCCCGGGCGCAGGATGGCCGGGTCGATCAGATCCTCGCGGTTGGAGGCGCCGATGACGATCACGTTGCGAAGCGTCTCCACCCCGTCGATCTCGGCCAGGAGCTGCGGGACGATCGTGGCCTCCATGTCGGAGGAGATGCCGGTGCCCCGGGTGCGGAACAGTGAGTCCATCTCGTCGAAGAAGACGATGACGGGCACGCCCTCCTCCGCCTTCTCCCGGGCCCGCTGGAAGACGAGGCGGATCTGGCGCTCGGTCTCCCCCACGTACTTGTTCAACAGCTCGGGGCCCTTGATGTTCAGGAAGTAGCTGCGCGACGCCTTGTTGCCGGTGACCTGGCTGACCTTCTTGGCCAGGGAGTTGGCCACCGCCTTGGCGATGAGGGTCTTGCCACAGCCCGGAGGCCCGTACAGCAGGATGCCCTTGGGCGCCGGCAGCTTGTGCTCGACGAACAGATCGCGGTGCAGGAAGGGCAGCTCGACCGCGTCGGTGATCATCTCGATCTGGTCGTCGAGACCGCCCACGTCCTCGTAGGAGACGTCGGGCACCTCCTCCAGGATGAGCTCTTCGACCTCGGGCCTGGGCAGGCGCTCGAGGAGCAGCCCCGTACGGGAGTCCATGAGGATGCTGTCGCCGGAGCGCAGCTTCTCCCCCATCAGCGACTCGGCCAGCTCGACGACGCGCTCCTCGTCGGCCCGGCCCACCACGATGGCGCGCCGGCCGTCCTCGAGCAGCTCCTTGAGGGTGATGACCTCGCCCGACAGCTCCGCGGAGCGGGCCAGGACCACGTTCAGGGACTCGTTGAGCACGACCTCCTGGCCCCGGGTGAGCTCGATGTCCTCCA
>JALYYN010000377.1 GCA_030946525.1 Actinomycetota bacterium
CCGACGGTGGGGGAGAGGGGCACCAGGCGCTGCTTGCCCCCCTTGCCCACCACCCGGATGGCGGCAGGATCGATGTCGACGTCGGCGACATGCAGCGCCACCAGCTCGGCCCGGCGCGCCCCGGAGAGATACCCAAGGCCGATCACCGCCACGTCGCGGACCCCGGCCGGGCTGTCGTCGGCCCGGCAGGAGGCCAGCAGGGACACCAGCTCGGACTGGTCCACATTGCGCCCGCAGGCAGGCGACTGCCGGAGATGGGCCGCAGGTCCACGGCCCGGAGGTAGTCGTCGGTCTCCATCATCCCCAGCCGCCACGCTGCTTTCAAGGTTCCCCGCAGGGCGGCCAGGTGCTTGTTGGCCGTGGCCGGGGCGTAGCGACCCTCGCTCACGGCTCGGGCCAGGGCGGCCCGGATGGCGGTGGTGTGGCTGAAGCGCAGGCTGGCCCAGGGGAGTGTGTCGATGTCGGCCGATCCCTCCGACACCCAGGCGGCGATGGCGGCCAGGCAGCTGGTCATGCTCCGGTGGCCGTCACCGGCCAGGCCGGCCACGTACACCCGGGCCGGGACCTGGCCCCAGTCCGCCACCAGCGCCCCGTCTGCCGCCCGCCGCAGCGGCACGGGGACCGCCTCCATCTTTTCCATGTCCACCAGCACGGGCGCCGGCCCAATATCGTCCGAACGTCCCTCCAAAGCCACGAGAGTGGACTCTACTTGCGGGAACTGCACTTCTCCAAGTGACTTTGAGGAGTAGGGGAGTGCGGTCGAACGAACGGTATTGCTATGGTTCGTTCGTGATCGACCAGCTTCCCGCCGGACCAGGAACCTCCGTGTGCACGCTGGTCGGCTGCGACGTCGCCGTCCAGCAGCCACCGGGGGGCGGCCGGCGCCGCCTGTACTGCTCGGACGCCCACCGGGCCGAGGCCCGTCGTCGTCGCCTGGCCGACTTCCCGGGGGCCGCCACCGACGACCTTGTCGGCTCCGTTCTCCGACGCCTGGCAGTCGTCCTGGATGATCTGCGCGCCTACGAGGCCACCCTGCGCTCGGTCGACCCCGAGCTCCAGGCCGCGGAGATGGCCCGGGTGCGAGCCGAGGCCACCGCCGGCGTGCTCGCCGCCCAACAGCTGGGGGCCCGGGCAGCGGAGGACGCCGCCCGAACCTCGCAGCTCCTGGCGGCGGAGCGTTCTGCCTGGGGCATCGAACGGGGGGACCACGCCGCCCAGATCGAGGAGCTGTCGGCCGCGACCGGGGCGGCCCGGGCCCAGGCGGCCTCGGCCCAGGAGGCGCTGGAGGAGGCTCTGGGCGCTCATCGGGCCGAGCTGGACGAACGGGACCGGCTCGGCGCTGCGGCGGCCGCCCGCCACGAGGAGGAGGTTGCCCGGCTGTCGGGCGAGCTCGATGCGGCCCGAACCGCCCTGGCCGCCGGATCCGCCCGGGCCGACGCCGCCGATCACCGGGCGGCGACGGCCGAGGACGCCCTCCGAGCGGCGGTGGCGCATGCCGCCGAGACGGATGCTTTGCTCAGTCATCTACGCGCCGAGGTGGGCGGCGCCCGGGCCGTCGCTGCAGGTGCCGAGGAGCGAGCCCGCCGGGCCGAGGTGCTCCTCGACCGGGCCCAGGTCGAGCTGGGCTCCGAGCGGGACCGTCACGACGCCAGCCTGTCGGAGCTGCGCGACCAGCTGGCCCAGCTGCTGGCACGGCGGCCGGTGGTCAGGGCAGCGAAACGGCGCCCGGCCGGGAAGAGATCGGCCCCCGCCACCGAGAGCGAGACCGGATCGTAGACTGGGCGCATGGCGCTGAGAACGATCGACAGGCCGGGCCAGGTCTTCACGTACACCGACCTGGAGGATGTTCCTGACGATGGGAAACCGGTACGAGCTCAGCTACGGGACGCTCATCGTGACGCCGGCTCCCAACACGCGCCATCAGGCGATCATGGTCAGCGTCGCCGCCTTCCTTTACCAGCGCAAGCCGTCGGGGGTGCGGGTGCTGGCCGAGGCGGAGCTGGTCGTTGAAGCGGACCTGGTCAAGCGTCCGGATGTCCTGGTGGTCGACGAGCACCTCGTCGGTGGCCAGAGCGTCGTCGGTACGCCGCTGCTGGTCGTGGAGATCCACTCGCCCGCCGACCAGAGTGCTCGATCTCACGGAGAAGCGTCTCGTCTATGCCGAGGCCCAGGTTCCCGCGTACTGGTTGATCGACCCCGATGCCATGACACTGACGATCGTCGAGCTCGCCGGTCGCAGCTACGTCGAACGGGCGGTGCTGACGGGCGACATGGAGCTCGCCGTCGACCTGCCTTTCGTCATGACCGTCCTCGCTGCGTCGATCTTCTCCTGACCTTGTCCAGCCGCGAACCGGCTTGACAGGGCCAGATCGGTGCGGGTCGGAGTTCCCTCGGCGAAAGCAACACCAGCAAAATGCGCCTGCGCCCATACCGGCACACTGTGGCTACCCCGCATGGCCCAACCGAGGGGTTCTGGGACGCGCGCTCTGGGACGTCACTGCCGGATTCCGATTCCGGTCACTCCCGCGGCCGTGGGGTGACACGATTCGGCAATGCTTCCCGGTCATGGACGCCGAGTCCGGCAGTTACATCCTGCTCC
>JALYYN010000384.1 GCA_030946525.1 Actinomycetota bacterium
TTCGTCGCCGCCTACGCGGCCACGCCGAGCACGTCGCCCACCACGGCCCTCGCCGACATCGTCGTCCAGCGTTCCACCGACGGCGGGGTGACGTGGACCTCGCCGCTGGCCGTCGACGACGACACCCCCGACCAGCAGTCGGTCAGCTTCTACCCGCAGGTGGCGGTGGCGCCGGACGGGCGGGTCGACATCGCCTGGCAGGACAACCGTGACACGACGGACTTCCACTTCGACGTCCGCTACACCTACTCCACCGACGGCGGGGCGACGTGGGCGCACAACGTCCAGATCAACGACCAGCCGATCAACTTCAACTACGGGATCAGCTTCAACTCCGACATCCGCCAGCCCGCCGGCGTGGCCGCGACCAACCAGTACGCCATCTTCGGGTGGGCCGACACCCGCCTGGCCGACGACGTGACCCAGACCCAGGACAACTTCGCTGCCGCCGCCCAGTTCGCGCCCCTCCCGACCCGATCGAACACGGTCGCTCCGAAGATCGCCGCCGTCTTCGGCGGCTTGGTGGTGGCCGGGATCGTCCTGCTGTTGGTGCTACTGGTGCGTCGTCGCCCGGAGGACCCGCCGCCCTCCACGCTGGAGCGGCGGGAGCCGGTCAGCGCCCGGTAGGCGTGAGCTGATGGTCCGACCCACCATGGCGAGGACCGACAAGGACCACGGTGGGGTGAGCCCCATCCTGATCGGCGCGGCCACCGTTCTCGTGGCCCTGGTGGTGGCCGTCGTGGCCCTGCGGGCGGGCGGGTCCAACGAACCCCTGAACGCCGGGGGCCAGACCATCGACACCGTCGCCCCGCCGAGTGGAGGGGCGTGCGGCGTGGGCCAGCCGGATCCGTCCTACGGCGTCGCGGTCGACTCGAGCCCGAACCCGCCGAAGCCCGACGGCACGACGTTCCACCTGGCCGTGAGCCACGACGGCACGGCGGTGACCGGGGCCAAGGTCTGCCTGACGGCCGATATGACGGACATGCAGCACGCCGGGGTCAGCGACGTGTCCAAGGAAGCGGCAGCGGGTGTCTACGACGCCACGATCAACTTCGGGATGGGCGGGGCGTGGAGTGCCGCGGTCACCATCGCCGAGCCGGGCAAGCCCGTCGTCACCGTGCCGGTGAAGTTCCAGGTCGCTCTGTCGTAGGACAGGCCGCCGGCGGACCTCCGTAGTATCGGCCGGTGGCCGACTGGGTGACCATCTCCTCGCTGAGCACCGCCGGGGGCACCCTGGTGCTGGCGGTGGCCACGTTCGCATCGGTGCGATCTGGCCGGCGGGCGGCGGTGGCGACCGAGAAGGCGCTGCTGGCGGGGATCCGGCCCGTGCTGGTGCCGTCCCGGCCCCACGACCCGCCGGAGCGGGTGGGCTTCGCCGACAACCACCGGGTCGAGGTCGGCGGCGGGCGCGCCGTCGCCGAGGCCACCGACGAGGCGATCTACTTCGCCATCGCCCTGCGCAACGTGGGGAACGGGCTGGCGGTGCTGGACCGGTGGGACTTCCGGCCGGAGCGTGTCGTCGGCGATGTCGGCCGTCCCTCGCCCGGCGCCTTCCGGCGACTCACCCGCGATCTCTACGTGCCCGCCGGCGACGTCGGGTACTGGCAGGGCACCTACCGCGACCGGAGCGATCCGAGCTTCGAGGCCGCCCGGGACGCCATCGCCCAGCGCCGGATCGTGACCGTCGACCTGCCTACGGCGACCACGAGGGAGGTCAGCGCACGATCACCCGGTTCGCCCTGATCCCGGAGGACGACGGCGGGTGGCTGGTGTCGGCGTCCCGCCATTGGAACCTGGACCGGGCCGACCCCCGCTGATGCTCAGATGGCGTCGTCGCCCCGCTCGCCCGTACGGACCCGCATGAGGCGGTCGAGGTCGACGGCCCAGATCTTGCCGTCGCCGATCTTCCCCGTCCGGGCCGAGGAGGCGATGATGTCCATCACCTTGTCGACGTCGGTGGACTCGACCAGCACCTCGATCTTCACCTTGGGCACGAAGTCGACCTTGTACTCGGAGCCCCGGAAGGACTCGGTCTTGCCCCCCTGGCGCCCGTAGCCCTGGACTTCGCTGACGGTGAGCCCCAGCATCCCTGCGCCACGCAGGGCTTCTTTCACTTCCTCGAGTGCAAACGGTTTGATGATGGCGGTCACGAGATGGGCCATGGTCGGTATCTCCTCTACAGCAGGTCGTTGCCCTGTGGGCCTCGGCTACTAGACGGTCGATTCCTGCGGCTCCTCGACCGCACCACCGGGAACCCGGCGCGGCTTGCCGGGGAAGCCGGCGGCGGTGGTGTAGGTCATGCCTTGGCCGAACTCCATGTGGTAGGCGGGGGAGCCGTGCTCGTGGATGTCGAGGCCCTCGATCTCGCCTTCCCTCGACACCCGAAGGCGCCAGTCACCCTTGATGGACATGATCACCTTCATGATGATGAACGCCACCGAGAACACGACGACGACACAGGTGATGCTGCCGATGACCTGGGCCCGGAGCTGTGCCGTGCCCCCTCCGTAGAACAGCCCCTTGACCACGGTGGTGGTGTCGGCGCCGTCGGCGGTCGGGACGCCGTACTGGCCGGTGGCGAACAGCCCGACGGCGATCGTTCCCCAGATGCCGCAGAAGCCGTGCACGGCCACCGCCCCGATCGGGTCGTCGACCCGGCTGTGCTCCATGAAGTCGACGGCCAGGGGCACGACGACCCCGGCGATGGCGCCGATCATCAGCGCCCCCGACGGTGACACCCAGTAGCAGGGGGCGGTGATCGCCACCAGTCCGCCCAGGAACCCGTTGATGGACATGCCCAGGTCCCACTTCTTCGACCGCGGGTAGACGAAGAGCACCGCCACCAGGCCCGCGGCGCAGGCGGCGAGGGTGGTGTTGGTGGCGACCCGGCCGATGCCGACCCAGTCCATGGCCGAGAGGGTCGAGCCGGGGTTGAACCCGTACCAGCCGAACCACAGGATGACGCCGCCGATGGCGCCCATGGTCAGGTCGTGGGGCGGGGTGGGGCCGCCGCCGTCCCGCTTGAACTTCCGGCCCAGGCGGGGCCCGAGGACGATGGCGCCGGCCAGGGCGATGAACCCGCCGACGGTGTGGACGACGGTGGAGCCGGCGAAGTCACGGAAGACCGCCCCCCCCGAGATGCCGTGGAACCAGCCCATGGTGTTGCCCAGCCAGCCGCCCGGCCCCCAGACCCAGTGGCCGAAGATCGGGTAGATGAACCCCGACACGCAGGCGCTGTAGAGGATGTCGCCCTTGAAGCCCGTGCGACCCACCATGGCGCCCGACGTGATGGTCGAGGCGGTGTCGGCGAAGGCGAACTGGAAGAGGAAGAAGGCCAGGAAGGCCACCCCCGTGCTGCCGTAGGAGTCCGTCATCCCGTGCAGGAAGAAGAACTGGTGGCCGATGAGGCCGTTCCCCATCCCGAACTGGAAGGCGAACCCGATCGCCCAGTACAGGACCCCGCACAGGCAGGTGTCGAAGACGCACTCGAGCAGGATGTTGACCGTCTCCCGGGAACGGGAGAAGCCGGCTTCGAGCGCCATGAACCCGGCCTGCATGAAGAACACCAGGAAGGCGGTGACCAGCACCCACACCGTGTTGATCGGGCTGACGAAGTCCCCCGCCTGGTGTGCCACCTGGGCGAGGGGGGTCGCCCCCGCGGCAGACTCGAAGAGCCAGCCGAATCCCTTCATGACCCCGAGCAGCGACAGGATACCCAGCATCTTCCCGCCCAGGATCACCGCGACGAGTCGCCGCGTGTCCTGGTCCCTCAACCGTCGCACTTTGGTTCGCATGGTGGGGCACCGTACGGGCAGGGAGTTACGTGCCCGTACGGTGCTGGTGAATGAATGATGTCCGGTTTGTTACGGGAGGATGTACCGGTGGACGGAGCCCCGCTCAGCGCCCTCGCTGGTCGTTCGTCGGCTCCCCGACGTGGTCGGTCAGCCACCCGCCGAGCGGCGCCGATGCCGCCAGGACGTCGACCACCCGTTCCTTGGCTTCGGGTGTGCCGAGCCAGGGCCCGACCGGCCAGCGGCGCCACATGATGAGGCCCCGGGCCCGCAGCAAATCGGCCCGGGGATGGTCTCTCGGATAGCCCCTGGGCACCGTCTTCAAAGGGTCGTGTGGCTCGCATTCGTGGCCTTCGGCCCGCACCCGGGCGACGGCCGACTCCAGCGCCCGGCCCGTCCGGTCGGCGTCGACCGCCTTCCGGTACCGGTCGAGCTGGTCGGGGGCCATGTGCACCATGCCCGCGCCGGCGCTGAGGACCCCGGCGGACATCGACACATACCCGGTGGCTCCCACCCGGGCGGCGATCTCGGTCCGGTACGGGTCCCCCTTGCTGAACCGCATGTCCCGGTTGGGGCGGAACAGCCGCCCCGGGCCGAACCGCAGCGCCAACTCGGCCAGCAGGGCGTCCATGGGCGCCTTCACCGAGTCCACGTAGACTGCCTTGTGCGCGTGCCAGTACGCCTTGGAATTGTCCGCCTCCAGGCCCTGGAAGAACTCGACGGCCTCGACCGGCCAGCCCCGGAACGGGGGGTGCGGGCTCAGAACTGCGGCTGGCCGGGAGCCCGCGCGCACTGGCCTGTCCTGGTGCCGCCGGTGTTCGGCTGGCGGGCGTTGGTCGGGGCCGGAGCGTTGCCACTGCACGCCAGGTTGCGCAAGAAGCTGTTCCGCTTGATGACGGTGGCGCCCGGGCCTCCGTTGGTGACGTTGACGTTGCCGGAGACGATGTTGGAGCCCAGGGTCTGGGTGGCATTGCCATCGAGGTTGACGTCGCCGGCGAAGCGGTTCCCGGCGCAGTTGAAGGAGATGTCGCCGATCCGGATCGGCACCTTGGCGCCGGTGACGGTGAGGGCGGCGCCCGGCGACGGCGCCGAGACCTGCGACCCGCACACGCTCAGGAAGCCCGGCGCGTTGGCGACGATGCCCCGGCTGATCTGGGAGCTGACCACGGTGAGCGCACCGCCGGGGCTGACCGTCACCGGGCCGACCACGCGGGCGTTGAGTAGCTGCACGCTCTCGCCGGCGCCGACGGTGACGGGTCCGGTGAAGTCACCGCTGATCGTGCGGGTGAAGGGCGGGGGTGCGAACGGCGCCACGACGACCGACTCGTTGGGGGCGTTGCACGGGCCGGCGGCGGGATTGTTGTTGGCGTCGCCGCTGTAGACCGCCCGCCAGCGGAAGGTCCCGGTCGACGTGGCGATGAAGGGGCTCGAGGTGGTGGTCGCCCCGGTCACGGGGTTGGTCGAACTGAACGCCTCCACGGTGCAGTCACTGTCGCTGTACAGGGTGAAGATGATGTTCCCCGTGGGGTTGGATGCCCCCGCCAGCGTGGCGGTGTCGGTGACCGGTCCGTTCAGCAGCGTCCGGGGCGACGCCTGGGTGGAGATGGTGGGCGTCGAGCCCGGCGGGGGGAGGTCGCCCGGGCCGACGGCGATCCCGAACAGGAAGCTGGGGTTGTCCGGGTCGCTGATCGGGATGGTGTCGATGACGGCGTCGATCGGGGTGGCGACGACGGTGACAGTGCCGTTGAATGTCGCGATGTAGGCCCGGGTGTTCGTAGCGGCCACGGAGAGGCTCGCCCCGACATTGAGGGTCGCGGTGACGGTGTTCGTCGCCGTGTCGATGATCGACAGCGTTCCCGAGTCGGAGTTGGTCACGAAGAGGGTCATGCCGTTGGGGCTGAGGGCCACGCCTTGGGGGCGACCGCCGACCGGGATGGTGGCGACCACGGCGTTGGTCGCGGTGTTGATGACCGACACGGTGTCCGAGTTCTGGTTCGCCACGTAGGCGCGGGTGGCGGACACGGCCACCCCGAAGGGCTGGCTGTCGACGGGGATGTCGGCAATGACGGTGTTGGTGGCCGTGTTGATCACCGACACCGTGTCCAGCCCGGAGTTGGTGACGTAGGCACGGGTGCCGTCCGGGCTGATCCCGAGCTCGATCGGCTCGGAGCCGGCCGGAAGGGCGATGGTGGTGGTGACTGTCCTGGTGGCGGTGTCGATGACCGAGACGGTCCCGTCCTGGCCGTTGACCACGTAGGCCCGGGTGCTGTCCGGGGTGAAGGCGATGCCGGTGGGCAGTGCGCCGACGGGGATGACCGCGACGACGGTATCGGTGACGGGGTCGATCACCGCCACGGTGGAGTCGTCCGTGCTGCTGGCATAGACGGCGGCGCCGTCGGGGCTGACCGCCACCGCCCAGGGGGAGCCGCCGACCGGGATGGTGGCGATCACGGCGTTGGTCGCACGGTCGATCACGGACACGGTGCCGTCGAACAGGTCGGTCACGTAGGCGCGGGGTGGCACCGACGACACGGCGGCCGCCTTGGCCGGCGGGCTGGCCGCCACCGCCGGTCCGGCCTGCGCCGCAACACCGACCACCAGGGCGAACGCGGTGACGATCCCCAACGAACGGATGGTTCTCATGTGGTTTCCCGCTTCCCGGCCGCCGCCACGACCCGCCGTGGGAATCGACCGCCTAGGACCGCCTTCCTAGCAGGGCAGTCGCGAGGGGTCAACGCCCGGCGGGCACGGATCCGGGCCCGACACGGACCGCACGCGATCTTCGAGGAAGCGCCGCTCGGTGGCGTTCCCCGCTGCGTCGATGGCGGCCCGGTACGCCTCGGCCGCCTCCTCCCGACGGCCGAGGCGGCGGAGCAGATCGGCCCGGGTGGCATGGAAGAGGCGGTACCCCGCCAGGTCGAGCGCGTCGACCTGCGCCAGTGCGGCCGCCGGCCCGTCGACCTCGGCCACGGCCACGGCCCGGTTGAGGGCGACGACCGGTGTCGGCGAGAGGGTGAGCAGGTGGTCGTAGATCCGGAGGATCTGGGGCCAGTCGGTCGCACCCGCAGTGGCGGCGTCGCCGTGGACCGCGTTGATCGCGGCCTGCAGCTGGTACGGGCCGGGCTGGTTGCGACGGATACAGGCGGCGACAAGAGCCTGCCCCTCGGCTATGAGCGTCCCGTCCCACCGCGACCTGTCCTGTTCCGCGAGCAGGACGAGCGACCCGTCGGCCGCGGTGCGGGTACCCCGGCGGGACTCCGTCAGCAGCAGGAGGGCCAGGAGGCCCACGGCCTCGGGCTCGTCGGGCATCAGGGCGGCGAGGAGCCTGGCCAGGCGGATGGCCTCGGCGCAGAGGTCGGCCCGCACGAGCTCGTCCCCCCCGGTGGCTGCGTAGCCCTCGTTGAAGATGAGGTACACCACCGACAGCACCGGGGGGAGGCGGTCCGGGAGCTCGGCGTCACGAGGGACCCGGTACGGGATGCCGGCGGCACGGATCTTGCGCTTGGCCCGCACCAGCCGTTGGGCCATGGTGGCCTCGGGGACGAGAAAGGCGCGGGCGATCTCGCCGGTCTCCAGGCCGCCGAGGAGGCGGAGGGTCAGGCCGACCTGGGCGGTCGTCGCCAGGGCCGGGTGGCAGCAGGTGAAGATCAGGCGCAGGCGATCGTCGGGCACGGGTCCCACCTCCTCCGGGGGCAAGTCGCGATCGTGGACAAGGGCGGCCTGGGCATGGCGGTCGTCGCGCGACGACTCCCGCCGCAGCCGGTCGATGGCCCGGTTCCGGGCCGTGGTGACGATCCAGCCGCCCGGGTTGGGCGGCACGCCCGCCTCCGGCCAGCGCTGCAGGGCCACGACGAAGGCCTCCTGGACCGCCTCCTCGGCGAGGTCGATGTCGCCGAAGAGACGGACCAGGGTGGCAACCGCCCGACCGAACTCCAGCCGGAAGGTGCGCTCGACGTGGGCGGCGTCGGTGGCAGGCACGCGTGGCCTACGCCTCCGGCATGTCCTGGAAGGGGCGCACCTCGACCGGGCCGCCACAGGCCTTGGCGCCTCGGGCCGCCAGGGCCAGCGCGGCATCGAGGTCCGGCGCCTCGATGATCCAGAACCCGCCGAGCTGCTCCTTGGTCTCGGCGAAGGGACCATCGGTGGTCACCACGTCGCCGTCCTTGACCCGCACGACGGTCGCGGTGTCGGCGGGGTGGAGGCCGCCGGCGAAGACCCAGGCGCCCTCGGCCTTGAGCTCGTCGTTGAACACGTCGGCGTCCTTGTACATCTTCTCCATCTCCTCCGCCGACGGCATTGCCTGGCCCTCGACCATGTGGACGGACAGCAGGTACTGGGTCATCGGAATCTCCTTCTCGATCGGACCGGCACGGTGCCGGGCCCTCACCCTGTCTACGAACGACGATCGCCCCGATCGACAGCCGGGGCAAGATTTCCCCGATGCCGACGTCCGGGGTGCTCGCCGACCTGCTCGACGAGGCACTCGCCACCGGTGACGACGGACCGCTGCGGGCGATCCTGGTGACCGACCCAGGCCCGGCGGTGCTGTTCGCCCGTGCCGTCGGTGCGGTGATCGTCTTGCCGGACCTGCCGGTCGCCGCGCTCGAGGCCCTGTTGGACGGATGGGCGGCGATTCCCGCCCGTGATGCGCCGGCCGACGGGCCCTGGATCGTCCTGCCCTGTGCGGCCGTGGCCGCCTACGGCGAGGCGGCCGTCGTCCGCCCGGACTGGTTCGACGACGAGATCGCCAAGCTGCGCCGGGCCGCCGCCGACCCCCGCCGGCCGGTCCGCGATGCCGTCGTGGACTCGCTCCGTCGCATGCTCGAGGCCGACTGGGGGCACATGGCCGCCGTGCTCGTGGATTGGGCGGACGACGCTGACCCGCTGGTGGCTCGCGTGGCCACCGCCGCCCTCGCCGGACGTGCGCGGTAGCGGCGAGGCGGGTCCCTCCGTTCGCCGCCGAGGTATCAGCCGGGGATGCGGGCGCTCAGACAGTCGGAATCGACATCGAGGCGTGCGCAACGTACGCCCACCGACAGGGGGAGACGAACGTGAACAAGAAGCTGCGCCGGGGCGGGCTGGGTGCCGGGCTGGCCGGGTTGGTGGTGCTGGCGCTCGGCCTCGTGCTGAACAACCAGGCCGCCTTCTCCAAGTCCTACGTCCATGACCAGCTCGTCGAGCACAAGATCACCTTCATCCCCCTCCGCGGGATGACCGAGGCGCAGCGGGCGGTGCCCTGCCTGGTGAAGAACGCCGGGAAGCCGCTCACCACGGGCGCGCAGGCCGAGTGCTACGCGAAGTACCAGATCGGTGGGGACATGCAGCAGATCGCCGGCGGCAAGGGCTACTCCGAGGTGCACTACGGGGCATACCTGCTCAGGATGAAGATGGTCCAGGCTGTCGCGGCCCATCCGGACGACCCGGCCACCGCCGAGCTGGTCCGCCAGTCCGACGACCTGTCGCGCAAGGGTGACGACCTCCTCGCCGGGGAGTCGGTGAAGGGGCTGCTCCTGACCGCCTACGGCTTCGGACTGCTGGGCGAGCGGGGCGGGCAGGCGGCCATGGCCTGCTTCGCTGCCGGCGGCCTTCTGGAGCTGGGGATGCTTCTGAGCGTCGCGATCGCGTCGGGGAAGCGGCGGCCGACCACCGCCGGCGCCGACGACGCCGGGCCGGAACCGGCCCTCGGCCTCCAGGTCCGCCAGACGGCGGACCGATGACACCAACGAGCGATGTGCCGGGTGGACGCTCGCCAACCGGCCGGCGCTGACCGCGGTCAGTGCTCGTCCGGACCCGGCGGGTCGGCGTGTACCCGCCCGGACTCCATGTGGAGGCTCCGGTGGGCCAGCTCCCGGGCCACGGCCAGGTTCTGTTCCACGAGGAGGATGGCGGTCCCCGCAGCGGCCATCTCGCCGAACGCGGCGACGCAGGGGGCGATGGCGCCGGCCGCCAGCCCCGCCGAGGGCTCGTCGAGGAGGAGGACGCCGGGAGCAGCCGACAGCACACGCCCGATGGCGACGAGCTGCTGCTCGCCTCCCGATAGGGACCCTGCCGGTTGGGCCAGCTTCCCGGCGATGTTCGGGAAGCGGTCCAGCCACAGGCCCCGGCGGCGGCGGATGGCGGCCACGTCGGGCCGGCCGATGCCGAGCTCGGCGACCCGGAGGTTCTCGGCGACGGTCATGGTGGGGAACACCCGCCGGGTCTGGG
>JALYYN010000397.1 GCA_030946525.1 Actinomycetota bacterium
GTCCGACGACGGCACCGATGGCCACGGCGACGACGAAGTCGAACGTGGACATCTCGGCGAGTGTCCGGCGCTCGCCCAGCCGGAGGGCGAGCACCGTGGAGACGTAGACCAACGCCGTCGACACGGCGACGAAGCCCGCGGTCCGGACAGGGCCGACCAGCCACGCGCTCACCGCGCTGCCCTCGTCGGTTCGCCGTGCCCGCTCGGGCGTCGCACGCGTCGGCCTGCCCGGCCGAGCCCGGTCACGGAAGCAGCCGGGCGTTGACGGCGGCGTGCAGGATCGGTTGGGCCCCCAGGCCGAGGCCGACCACGGCGGCGGCGGAGGCGGCCGTGCCCACGGATGCCCACCGGCCGAGCACGGGCACTGGTCCCCTGGCGCCGTCGAGGGCGATAGGGGCGACGACCCGCAGGTAATAGAACAGCGAGACGACGGTGTTCACGACGGCGACGACTGCCAGCCAGGAGTAGCCCCCGTCGATGGCTGCCGTGAACAGGAGGAGCTTTCCACCGAAGCCGGCCAGCGGCGGGACACCGACGAACGAGAGGAGGGCCACGATGAGCATGGCGGCCAGCCACGGGCGACGGCCGGCAAGGCCTCGGTAGTCGTCGAGGGCCGTTCGACCCCGGAGCTCGACGACGACCCCGAAAGCGGCCATCTGGGCGGCAGCGTAGGCGGTGACGAAGAAGAGCAGGGCGGGGAGAGCCTGGGGGCTGCGGCCCAGGACGGGGATGGCCATGAGGGCGTAGCCGGCCTGGGACACCGACGACCAGCCCAGCAGCCGCCGCACGTCGTTCTGCCAGATGGCGCTGAGGTTGCCGACGGTCATGGTCAGGGCGGCCACCACCGCCACCAGCGGCCGCCAGCCCACCGCGCTGTCGGGCAAGAGCGAGACGATGCGGGCCAGCCCGACGAGGGCACCGATCTTGGGGGCGACGGTGAGGAAGGCGGCGGCCGGCGCCGGCGCGCCCTGGACCACGTCGGGCACCCACGTGTGCGCGGGGAACGCACCCAGCTTGAACGCCAGGCCGACCGTGATCAGCACGGCGGCGGCGGTGAGGGTGACCGTCGACGAGCCCGTCAACGACGTGGCCGTACCCGAGTAGACGGTGGTCCCGGCGGCACCGAAGAGCACGGCCACGCCGGCCAGGAGCAGGACGTTGGTGAGGGCGCCGACGAGGAAGTACTTGGCTCCGGCTTCCACCGACAGCGCCGACCGGCGATGGTAGGCGGCGAGCACGTAGCCGGTGGTCGACGACAACAGCACGCCGAGGACGAGCTCGAGCGAGTCGGCGGCACCGGCCATGGTCATGGCCCCGGCGGCCGACAGCAGCAGGACCGCGTACCACTCGCCGTGGCGGGCATCGGTGGCGAACCACTCGGGCGAGAAGGCGACGGTGATCGACGTGGCGGCCAGGATGACGAGCTCGGCCCAGCCGGCGGCATGGTCGAGCGACCAGGCCCCGTCCCAGGTGAGCTTCTGGGGGGTGCTCGCCAGCCGCACGGAGATCAGCGTGCCCGCGCAGGCACACGTGGCCAGGGCGAGCGGTGCGCCGAGCCACTGTCGGCGCCGGTCGACGAACAGGACGACCACGACGATGACGGCAGCGCCGACGACGACGGTGATCTCACCGGCGATCTCGCCGACGGGCACCGTCACCCGCCACCGGTGAGCAGCCTGGCGGTGGTCTGGATCAGGTCGAGGAGCCAGCGGGGATAGATGCCGATGACGACGGTGACGCCCAGGAGGGCACCGAGCACGGCCGTCTCCGGGGCCCGCAGGTCACCGAAGCCGTGCGTCGCGGGGCCCGGGTCGCCCAGGAACAGCTTCTGGAGCATCTGGAGGAACAGGGCGGCAGTCACGAGCAGGCCGACAAGTCCGACGGCGGCGGCGGCAGGGTAGATGGCGAAGGTGCCGATGAAGATCTGCACCTCGGCCACGAACCCGGCGAGACCGGGAAGGCCAAGGCTGGCAAAGGCAGCCGTCGTCGTGAGGAAGGCGAGCTTCGGTGCGGGGCTGGCCAGCCCGCCGTAGTGGTCGAGGTCGTAGTCCTGGTGGCGCGCCCAGATCGATCCGGCGACGAGGAACAGGGCGCCGGTGATGAGGCCGTGGGCCACCATCTCGACGGTGGCACCGGTGAGGGCCAGGCTGCGCGCTTCGGGGTGGCCCCGGGCCAGCGCACCGGCGGCGGCGACGCCGAGCACGGTGTAGCCCATGTGGTTGATCGAGGTGTAAGCGATGCGGGCCTTCAGGTTCGTCTGCCCCAGGGCCACGAAGGCGCCGTAGACGATGCTCACGGTGGCGGCGATGGCGAGGAGGAACGCCCAGTCGGCGAAGGTCTCCCGCATCATGGCCAGGGGGATGCGGATCAGCCCATAGGTGCCCATCTTGAGCAGGACCCCGGCGAGGATGGCCGACACCGGTCCCGGGGCGTCGACGTGGGCGGGTGGCAGCCAGGTGTGCACGGGCACGAGCGGGGTCTTCACCGCCAGCCCCACGACGAGGAGGAGCAGCACCACGCCGGCCCGCACGCCTCCTGCCGCCAAGGGCTGGGTTCGGATGATGGTGGCCATGTCGAAGGTGAGGGGGTCGGTCTTCAGGTAGAGCCCGAGGATCCCGAGCAGCAGCACCAACGACCCGGCCAGGGTGTAGAGGAAGAACTTCAGCGCCGCCACCCGGGCGTCGCCGTGGCCCCAGAGGGCGATGAGAAAGTACATTCCGACGAGGCTGAG
>JALYYN010000411.1 GCA_030946525.1 Actinomycetota bacterium
GTAGGCGAGCGCCAGCGCCCCGCCGAACGCGTGGGCCAATGACGCTCCCGAGAGCTGACGGTCCACCTCGATCACCGATCCGACGAAGCTCACCGACGGGAGATGACCGCGTCCACCGAGTCGAGCATGTCGGCGACGACCCGAGCCCGCGACGCGTCGGTGGAGCGGGGGTCCACCGCCGGTTTCTCCTCCGGCGGATCGTCGGGAAGGCGAGGGGGAACCTCTTCGTCGGGGAACCAGGTGCCCAGCGGGAACGGACAGGTGATGACGCGCTGACCGGCCGCAGCGGCCAGTTCGTAACCGCAGGAGACGAGCAGCCGGTTCAAGGTGTCCGCCGACGGCACCCGGCGGTCGTTCTCGATGGCGGAGATGTTCGCCTGGCCCACCCCGGAGATCGTTGCGAGCTGACGCTGGCTCAAGCGGCGCGATTGCCGGACACTGCGAACGAACGTCCCGTACACACCACCCATCCTATATATCGAGAGCGATATCACGCGCCACCATTGACCGCCTGCGTTCCTGAGAAACGCCCCTGGGTAGGAACAGCGGCGACGACGTCCTGCAGGGCGTCGAGACGCAAGGAGAACGCCTCATGGACATCGTCCGCAATGCCGACGGCACGCTCGTCGTCCCCGTGCAGCCGGAGCGGCGGCACGACACCGACGACGGCCCGGACGAGGTCACCGACGAGACCTCGCCCGCTGAGGTCACGCCCGACACCCGCGTGCTCCATCCCGGCGAGGGCGGCTACGACGAGGCGCTGGCCGAGTGGGACCTGCAGCAGAATCCCGACCGGGAGCCGGTCGTCTCCACCGCCACCGGGCGACAGGAGGCCATGACCCTGCTGCACGCGGTAGCCACGTCGCCCGATCACGCCGCCGCTGCGGCCATCGACGCCCTCGACGACCCCGAGGCCACCGGCGAGGCCCTGCGCCACGTCCTCGTCGGCGGCGTCCACTCGGTCGAGGACTTCGCCGCCGAGACCGCCGAGGCCGAGGGCGGCGACCCCCTGCCCCCCCATCAGGCCACCAAGATCATCGGTGAGGTGCTCGCCGAGCTCGATTGAGGGGTAGGAAGGCCCCATGGAACAACGCACCCTCCGCGACCTCACCGTCTCCGCCCTCGGCCTCGGCTGCATGGGCATGTCCGAGTTCTACGGCGCCGGCGACGACACCGAGTCGACAGCAGTGATCCACCGGGCCCTCGACCTCGGCTGCACCTTCCTCGACACCGCCGACATGTACGGCCCGTTCACCAACGAGCGCCTGGTCGGCAAGGCCATCGCCGGCCGCCGTGACGAGGTGGTGCTGGCCACCAAGTTCGGCAACGAGCGCCGCGAGGACGGCTCGTGGGTCGGGATCAACGGAAGTCCCGACTACGTCCGGTCGGCGTGCGACGCCTCCCTGCAGCGGCTCGGCGTCGACCACATCGACCTCTACTACCAGCACCGGGTCGACACGTCGGTCCCCATCGAGGACACCGTGGGCGCCATGGCCGAGCTGGTCGCCGCGGGCAAGGTCCGCCACCTGGGCCTCTCGGAGGCGGGCGCGGCCACCGTGCGCCGGGCCGACGCCGTCCACCCCATCACCGCCCTGCAGAGCGAGTACAGCCTGTTCACCCGGGACGTCGAGCAGGAGATCCTGCCCACCGTGCGGGAGCTGGGCATCGGCTTCGTCGCCTACAGCCCCCTGGGGCGGGGGATGCTGACCGGCGCCTACCGCTCGGCGGCCGACCTCCCAGGCGATGACACCCGCAGCCAGCGCTTCCCCCGGTTCGGCGAGGAGCATTTCGACCGCAACCTGGCCCTGGTCGACTCGGTGACCGAACTGGCGCGGAAGAAGGGTTGCGCACCCGGGCAGCTGGCCATCGCATGGGTGATGGCCCAGGGTCCCGACGTGGTGCCGATACCCGGCACCAAGCGCCTGCGGTACCTGGAGGAGAACGTGGGCGCGGGCGGGGTAGGGCTCGACGAGGAGGACCTGGCCTGGCTCGACGCCAACGTCGGCCCGCCCAGCGGCGACCGCTATGCCGACATGGGCACCGTCAACCGCTGATCCGCCGCCCGGCGGCGGCGCCCGACCCCCGCCGCCGGCTCAGGCGACGATCTTCCCGTCCTTCAGGCGGAAGGTGACGTCGGTCTTGCCGGCGATGGACATGTCGTGGGTGACGGTGACGATGGTGGTGTTCATCGTCCGGGCCAGGCTGTGGAGCAGGTCGAAGATCATCTTGCCGGTCTGACTGTCGAGGTTGCCGGTGGGCTCGTCGGCCAGGATCACGCTGGGCTTGTTGGCCAGGGCCCGGGCGATCGCCACCCGCTGCTGCTCCCCGCCCGACAGGCGTCCGGGCCGTCGCGCCTGCTTCGCCCCCTCGAGGCCGACCTGGTCCAGCAACTCGGTCGCCCGGGCCTTGCGCTCGCTCCGGGAGACGCCCATCAGCTCGCCGGGGAGCATCACGTTCTCCAGGGCGCTGAGGTTGGGCACCAGGTTGTAGCCCTGGAAGACGAAGCCGATCTTGGAGCGGCGGTACTTGGTCAGCCCGCTGCTGGGCACCTTGGTGATGTCCTCACCGTCGACCTCGATCTTCCCGGAGGTGGGTTTGTCGAGGGCGCCCAGCAGGGCCAGCAGCGTGCTCTTACCGCTGCCGCTCTTGCCGACGATGGACGCGAACTGGCCCTGCTCGATCTGGAGGTTGACGTCGTCGAGGGCCTTCACCTTGCTGTCGCCGGACTGGTACTCCTTGGTGACGTTGGTGGCTCGCAGCATCAGTCGGCCCTCAGCACTTCGGCGGGTCGGACCCGGGCCAGGAGCAGCGACGGAATGGCGCTGCCGGCCAGGGCGATCACGACGGCGGCGGCCAGCCCGTAGAGCAGGACGTTCCAGCCGATGGCGACGTGGATGTTGGTGAGGTTGAGGCGCTGGACGCCGGTCGCCCGTCCCCCGCCGAGAGCGGCGGCCGCCCGTCCGCCGCCGGCCCCGCCGAAGCCGCCCGCTCCGCCCAGGCGGGGGATGTTGGCGCCACCCTGGCCCGTGCCGGTCGCCGCGGCCGCGCTGTTGGTGCTGTTGTTGACCAGCAGCTTGGTGACCGGATTCCCGCCCACGACCCCGATGATGAGCCCGATGGCGGCGGCGGCGAGGGTGAAGGTGACCGCTTCGGCCATGAACTGGCGCATCACGGTGAAGTTGGACGCCCCGATGGCCTTGAGCACCCCGATCTCCCGGCGACGCTCACGGACGATCATCAGCATGGTGAGGAAGATGATGACGGCGCCGGCGGCCACCGCCCCGGCCAGGCTGTAGAGGGAGATGCTCTTGATGTTCTTGAGCGGCTCGAGGGCCTGGGCCGACGTGTCGGCCTGGCTGGTGACGTCGGCCGCAGTACCCAGGCTGGCCTTGATGGCCGTGGTCGTCGGGGTGACGTTGGTGATCGAGTCGACCTGGACGACGGCGGCGGTCACCGCGTCGGCCTGCCCGGACAGGCGCTGCACCGTCGCCAGCGGGGCGACGAAGGTGCTGTCGGTGAACCGGTTCCCTCCGGCGTCGAAGATGCCGGCCACGGTGAAGTCGGTGCCGTAGGCCTGGAAGGTCGAGCCGACGTTCAGGTTGTTCTTGGTGGCCAGGCCGGTGCCGACCAGGGCGACGTTGTCGTTCGAGTCGACCGGGAAGGCGGCGCCGGACGTGAGGGTGACGTTGCCGCCGGCCGCGAAGGTCTGGAGGTTGGTCGGATCGTTGGTGCCGACGACCACGATCGGCGGGGTGAAGGTGCGGCCACCGGCACCGCCGCCCGCAGCTCCGAACCCGCCGGCCTGCCCGTTCTGCTGCCGGCGCTGGGCCCGGGCGCCGAGGTTCCCCAGGTCGAGGTTCGACTGGAGGTTGGTGTCGGTGGCGGTGAGCCGGTCGTTGAGCGTCTCGGTGAGGGCGACGATGTGCGGCATGGCCTTGACCTTGGCCAGCTCGGCGCCGGTGAGGGCGTCGCCGCCTCCGTCGGCCCCCCGCACGCCGGCGGGGGAGATGTTGACCGTGTTGCCGATAGAGGCCTGGACCGAGTCGATCTTGGTCTGCACCGCGTGCCGGGCCAGGAGCATCGTCAGGGCCAGGCCGACGCTCAATCCCAGGATGACGATGATGGAGAAGGTGCGGACGCTGTTGCGGAAGGCGTTGCGAACACCCCGCGCCAGCACGCTCATGCGGCACGCTCGATGGGTGGAGGATGCGGCGTCACGACGGGTTCCCTTCGGTGGTCGGCACTGATGGGAATATCACCACCGTTTTCTGGGGATCACCTGAGAGCCTGATCGGAAGTCGCTGAAGCTCAATCGGGCAGCAGCGGCACGGAGATGCCGGGATCGCGACCGAGCAGCACGGTACGCGTCACCGCGGACCCGCCGAAGCGCGCCCGCACTGCGTCGAGGGCGGTGTCCAGCGCCCGGCTGTCTCCGTCGAAGGGAAGGCTGAGCTGGACGGCGCCGTCGTCGTCCAGGTTGCCGACGGCGACGCCGACGAGGGTCAGCCCCCGGCGCTCGATCAGCGGCGCGGCGGCCGCCAGCAGGCCCCGGACGGCGGCGAGGACCGGAGCGGTCTGGGCCGTGGCCCGGGGAAGGGTGTGCGAGCGCGTGGCCCGGGCGAAGTCGTCGAAGCGCAACCGGAGCACGACCGTGCGACCGACCCGACCCGCCGCCCGCATCCGCCGGGTCACCCGGTCGACCAGGGCGACCACGTCGGCATCCACCGCCCCGGGCGACCGCGGCCTCCGCCCGAGGGCGCGCTGGGACCCGATCGACCGGCGGCGACGGCCGACCAGCACCGGCCGGGGGTCGCGGTTCTGCGCCAGGGCGTGGAGGTGGCGCCCCGGCGCCCGGCCCAGGATGGACACGAGGGCCGACTCGGGCAGGGCGGCCACCTCGCCGACGTTCCGCACCCCGCGGGCGCGCAGCTTGGCCGAGGTGATCGGCCCGACGCCCCAGAGACGTTCGACGGCGAGAGGATGCAGGAAGGCCAGTTCCTCGTCCGGCGGCACCACCAACAGGCCGTCGGGCTTGGCCACCCCGCTGGCGACCTTGGCGAGGAACTTCGTCCTCGCCACCCCCACCGTGATCGGCAGGCCCACCCGTTCGAGGACCTCCCTGCGCAGACGGGCGGCGATCTCCACCGGTCTGCCCGAGACCCGGCGCAGGCCGCCGACGTCGAGGAACGCCTCGTCGACGGAGAGACCCTCCACCAGCGGCGTGGTGTCCTCGAAGACGGCGAAGACGGCTCTGCTGGCCTCGGAGTACGCGGACATCCGGGGCGCGACGACCACGGCGTGCGGGCACAGCCGGCGGGCCTGGGCCCCGCCCATCGGACTGTGTATCCCGTAGGCCCTGGCCTCGTAGCTGGCGGCCAGGACCACCCCGGCGCCCACGATCACCGGACGGCCCCGCAGCCGGGGGTCGTCGCGCTGCTCGACCGATGCGTAGAAAGCGTCGAGGTCGGCATGGAGGATGTTGGCGTCGGCGGCCGTCACCTGATCGGGCACGAACACATGTTCGCCCACGGCGACGCGTCGGGCAAGGGTGATTCCGCCGACCCCTGTCGTCGTCGGTCGCCTATGGCCGTCGGTCGGTAGTCTGGCCGACAGCCATGCAGCCGGATCACATGACAGCCGAGGACCTCCGACGAGCCTTCACCGGGTTCTTCGTCGAGCGCGGCCACACGCTGGTCCCGTCGATGGGCCTGATCCCGCACCACCCGGCCGCGCCCATGTTCGCCAACGCGG
Source organism: Actinomycetota bacterium (assembly GCA_030946525.1). Taxonomy (GTDB): domain Bacteria; phylum Actinomycetota; class Acidimicrobiia; order Acidimicrobiales; family AC-14; genus CADCTB01. Next base: position 5,752 of record JALYYN010000411.1, read on the forward strand.
GCATGAACCAGTTCCTTCCGGTCATCCTGGGCGAGGAGCCGGTGCCCGACCCCCCCCGGGCCACCTCGGTGCAGAAGTGCCTGCGGGTCAAGGGCAAGCACGACGACATCGCCAACGTCGGCGTCACCTGGGGCCACTGCACCTTCTTCGAGATGCTGGGCAACTTCAGCTTCGGCGACTACTTCAAGGACCAGATCATCCCCTGGGCGTGGGAGCTGCTCACCGGGGTGCTCGGCTTCGATGGTGATCGCCTGTGGGTCACGGTCCACGACACCGACACCGAAGCCGCCGCCATCTGGCGCGACGTCGTCGGGATTCCGCCCGAGCGCATCCAGGCCATGGGCGCCGACAACTTCTGGGAGATGGGCGAGACCGGGCCGTGCGGGCCGTGCTCGGAGATCTACTTCGACCGGGGCGAGGCCTTCGGCGCGCCCGGCGGTCCGGCGGAGGGCGGCGAGGCCCGGTTCCGGGAGATCTGGAACCTGGTCTTCATGCAGTACAACCGCCAGTCCGACGGCGCCCTCGCCCCGCTGCCCTTGCGGATCATCGATACGGGCGCCGGGCTGGAGCGGATGCTCACCGTCCTCCAGGGCGTGGACTCGGTGTTCGAGACCGACGAGCTACGCCGCCTGGTCGCCGCGGCCGAGACCGTCACCGGCCGCCGCCTGGGCGACGACCCGACGGCCGATGTCAGCCTGCGCGTCCTGGCCGACCACGCCCGGACGGTGACGTTCATGGTCGCCGACGGCCAGGTCCCGTCGAACGAGGACCGGGGCTACGTGCTGCGCCGTATCCTCCGCCGCGCCGTCCGCCACGCTTACGGCCTGGGCGTCGAGGACCCGGTGCTACCCCAGATGGTGGAGGCCGTCGTGGAGACGATGGGCCACGCCTACCCGGAGCTCATCGCCGCCCGGGGCGACATCGTGGGCATCGTCGCCCGGGAGGAGCAGCGCTTCCACCGGACCCTCAAGGCGGGCTCGGCCATCCTCGACGAGGAGCTGGGCCGAGCCGAGGAGCAGGGCGGCACGCTGTCCGGGGCGGTCGCCTTCCGGCTGCACGACACCTTCGGTTTTCCCCTCGAGCTGACGTTGGAAGTGGCGGCCGAGCGGGGGATCAACGTCGACGTGGCCGGCTTCGACGAGGCCATGGAGGGACAGCGCCGGGCCGGCCAGCAGGCCCAGACCGCCGATGCCGCCGGCGCGCCGTCCGGCGACGAGGCGCGCCGCGACGCCTACAAGGCGCTGCTGGAGCAGCACGGCCCGGTGCGGTTCACCGGCTACCAGGACACCGAGGCCACGGCGACGGTGCTGGCCGTGCTGGGCGACGAGGTCTTCCTCGACCGCACCCCCTTCTACGCCGAGGGCGGCGGCCAGGTCGGCGACACCGGCGCCATCGTCGGCCCCTCCGGCCGGGCCGAGGTCCTCGACACGACCTACGCCCTGCCCGGGCTGCACCGTCACACCGTCAGGATGCTCGGCGGCACCCTGGCGCCCGGCGACGAGGTCACCGCCTCGGTCGACACCGACCGGCGGGAGGCCATCCGCCGCAACCACACCGGTACCCACCTCCTTCACTGGGCCCTGCGCGAGGTGCTGGGCAGCCACGTCAAGCAGGCCGGCTCGCTGGTCGCCCCCGACCGGCTGCGGTTCGACTTCAGCCACTACGAGGCGGTGACGCCCGAGCAGCTGGAGCAGGTCGAGAGCCTGGCCAACCACCAGGTCCTGGCCAACGAGCCGGTCAAGGCCCGGGAGATGCCCAAGCGCGAGGCCGAGAAGCTGGGCGCCATCGCCTTCTTCGGCGAGAAGTACGGCGAGGTCGTGCGCGTCGTCGAGGCCGGGCCCCGGTCGGTGGAGCTGTGCGGTGGCACCCACGTCGGGGCCCTCGGCACCGTCGGGCCGATCAGGATCACCTCGGAGAGCTCCATCGGCGCCAACCTCCGCCGCATCGAGGCGGTGACGGGTACGGCCAGCTTCGAGCGCATCCGTGACGAGACCCACATGCTGGGGCGCACGGCCACCCTCCTGCGGGTCACGCCTCCGGAGGTCCCCGACCGGGTCGAGCGCCTCCTCGACGACCAGCGCAGCCTGGGCGAGGAGCTCAAGGCCCTCCGCCGCCAGAGCGCGGGCGGGCAGGCCCAGGGGCTCTCGGCCGGGGCGGTCGACGGCGTCGTCGTGGCCCGGGTCGACGGCACCTCCCGCGACGAGCTCAAGGATCTGGCCCGCGCCGTCCGCGACCAGCCCGGCATCCGGGCCGCGGTCCTGGGCGGCGTTCCCCACGGCGGCGGGGTGTCCCTGGTGGCGGCGGTGACGAAGGACAGCGGCTTCGACGCGTCCAAGCTGCTGGCGGACGCCGCCCGCACGGTGGGCGGCGGCGGAGGGCGGGGGGCCGACGTGGCCGTGGCCGGCGGGCGCGACCCGGAACGGCTCGACGAGGCCCTCGACCAGGCGCGCCAGGCCGCCGGGCTACCGGGCGGGCCCGGATCATGATGCACCTACCGGGCGGGCCCGGATCATGAGAGTCGTCGCCCTGGACCTGGGAAGCCGACGTATCGGCGTCGCCATCTGCGACGCGGGGGAGATCATGGCCACGCCATACAGCACCATCGAACGCTCCGGGGACGTCCGGATCGACAGGACCCGGGTGGCGGCAGTGGTCGCCGAGGTGGAGGCCGGGCTCGTGCTGGTCGGCCTGCCCCTGTCGATGGACGGCAGTGTCGGCACGGCGGCCGCCGCCGCCCTCGAGGAGGCCGAGGCCCTCCGGGCCGCCCTCCCGGTCCCGGTGGAGACCCACGACGAGCGACTGACCAGCGTGACGGCCAACCGGTCCCTCGCCGCTGCGGGCGTGCAGGGTCGCCGCCGGCGCAGCGCGGCCCGGCGCCGCGGGGCGGTCGACCAGACCGCCGCCGCGGTCATGCTGCAGTCCTGGCTCGACGGCCGCCGGTCGGAGCGGGGTCGATGAGCCTCGACCTCGGCAGCCGCGAGGCCGACCAGTACGAGTACCGCGACCACGGTCGGCGGTGGCCGTTCATCCTCCTCGCCGTCGTCCTGTCGTTTCTCGTGGCCGCGGGGGCCGGCGTCATCTGGGTGCAGCACCAGATCGACCCGCCGGGGCCCGTCGGCCCGTCGGTGCGGGTGACGGTGGACAAGGGCATGTCGACGGTGGCGATCGGACAGCTCCTGGCCAAGGACGGGGTCATCGCCAACGCCACCGTCTTCAAGTTCTACCTCAAGCTCCACGGCACCCCCACCATCGAGGCCGGGGACTACAACCTGAACAAGGCCTCGGACATGGCCCAGGTCATGAAGGTCTTCGCCGGCGGCGCAGCCAAGGCGGCCGACGACCGGATCACCGTGCCCGAGGGCCTGACCCTCGCGACCATCGCCGAGAAGGTCGGCGAGCTGCCGGGCCGGTCGGCCGACAAGTTCCTGGCTGCGGTCAAGGGCGGCGTCGTCCATTCCCAATACCAGCCCGCCGGCTCGAACAGCCTGGAGGGCTTCATCCTCCCCGAGACGTACTTCGTGGCCAAGACCGACGACGAGACGGCGATCCTCAAGAAGATGGTCGACGCCTTCGACCAGCTCGCCGGCCAGCTCGACCTGACCGGCGCCGCGGCGCGCCTCCACGTCACGCCGTACCAGGCCATCGTGGTGGCCTCGATCGTGGAGCGCGAAGCCCTGATCGACGCCGACCGCGGCAAGGTCGCCCGGGTGATCTACAACCGCCTCGACGCCAAGATGCAGCTCCAGATGGACTCCACCGTGCTCTACGCGATCGGCAAGGAGGGGAAGTCCAACGTCACCGAGGCCGACCGCAAGATCAACTCGCCGTACAACACCTTCGTAGCGCCCGGGCTACCCCCGGGACCGATCTCCCAGCCGGGGCGGGCGTCCTTGGCGGGCGCCCTGGCGCCGGCCACGGGCGACTGGCTGTACTTCGTCACGACCGACAAGAGCGGCGCGTCGTCCTTCACCTCCAGCTACAACCAGTTCCTGAGGGACGTGGACGTGTGCAAGTCGATCGGCTTCTGCTGAGCCCTTCCCTTCCGGCGCGGCCCGGGGCGCACACCCGCCTGGCCGCGGTCATCGGTTCCCCGGTCCGCCACTCGCTGTCCCCGGCCATGCACAACGCCGCCTTCCGCGCCGCCGGGCTGGACTGGATCTACGTCGCCCTGGAAGTGGCGCCCGGTGACGTCGCCGCCGCCCTGGCCGGCGCCCGGGCGCTCCACCTCGGAGGCGTGTCGGTCACCATTCCCCACAAGGCGGCGGCGGCCGCCGAGGTCGACGAGCTGTCCCCTGCTGCGCAGGCGATCGGCGCCGTGAACACCGTCGTACCCGCCGGCGAGGGGCGCCTGCGCGGCGAGAACACCGACGGCGACGGTTTCCTTGCCTCGCTGGCCGACGAGGGTTTCGACCCCCGTGGCCGGCCATGCCTGGTCGTCGGGGCGGGAGGGGCGGCCCGGGCGGTCGTCCACGCGCTCGCCGGCGCGGGGGCCGCCGAGGTCGTCGTGGTGAACCGTTCGGCCGACCGGGCCGAGGCGGCCGCCGCCCTGGCCGGAGACCGGGGCCGCGTCGGCACTCCGGGCGACGTGGCCGGCGCCGACCTGGTGGTCAACGCCACGCCGCTCGGCCTGACCGGCGTCGACGTCCGTACCCTGCCTCTCGACGCCGACCTCCTCGGAGCCGGCCAGCTGCTCGTCGACCTCATCCCCAACCCGGCGGTCACCCCCCTGATGAAGGCGGCGCGCCGCCGCGGGGCGCAGGCAGTGGGAGGGATGGGCATGCTGGTGCACCAGGGTGCCCTGGCGTTCCAGCTGTGGACCGGACAGCCGGCGCCGATCGGAGTGATGCGCGTCGCCGCCCTCGGCGCCCTCGACATCGCCGCCCTCGGCGCCCGGGCGTGAGCCTGCCCGGCGCCGCGGCCTGCGCCCTGCTCGGGCTGCCGGGCGGGATGTTCGCCAACCTGGTGATCGACAGGGTGCCGGAGAGGCAGTCGCTGCGGCCCCTCCCGGGCCTCGGCGACCTGGTGCGCTCGCCGCGCTGCGTGTCGGTCATCCTGGTCACGGCCGCGTTGTACGCGGGCACCGTGCTGCGCTTCGGCGGGGACTGGGTCGTGCCCGCCTACCTGGTCTTCTTCACCGCCCTGGTGGCCATCAGCGTCATCGACTTCGACCGCCAGATCATCCCCAACCGCATCGTCTACCCCACGATCTTCCTGTCGATCCCCCTGCTGGCTGTCGCCGCTCTGGCTCAGGGGGAGTGGAACCTCTTCCGCCACGCCGTCATCGGCGCCGCCCTTGCCTGGGGCGCGCTGTTGGTCATCCACCTCATCTCGCCTGCGGGGATGGGCTTCGGCGACGTGCGCCTGGCCTTCGTCCTCGGGCTCTTCCTGGGCTGGATCAGCCTGGCCCACGTGCTGAGCGGACTGTTCCTGGGCGTCCTGCTCCTCTCCGCGCTGGGCGTGGTCCTCTGGGTGCTGCGCATCCGCAGCCTCCGGGACCACATGGCCTTCGGCCCGTTCCTCGCCGCCGGCGCCGCGCTGGCGGTATTCGTCGGTCCGGCGGCCACCCGCTGGTTGATCGGCGGGTGATCGCCGGTACCGGTCGGCGGGCCGGCGCAATGGCGGGGGCCCGGTCCGGCGGCCCCGGTAGATTTGCCTGATGTTGCGTTACCTGACCGGGGGTGAGTCCCACGGCAAGGCGTTGGTGGCCATCGTCGACGGCCTTCCCGCCGGCCTGCCGATCACCGTGGAGGACATCGGCGCCGAGCTGGCGCGGCGACGGCTCGGGTTCGGCCGCGGGCCCAGGATGCGATTCGAGCAGGACGAGCTGACCCTGGTGGGCGGCGTTCGCCACGGGCGCACGCTGGGATCTCCGGTGACGATCGAGATCGCCAACACCGAGTGGCCGAAGTGGGAGCAGGAGATGGATCCGGCGCCGGGGGCGACGACCAAGCCGCTCACGCGCCCCCGCCCTGGCCACGCCGACCTGGCCGGCATGCAGAAGTACGCCCTCACCGACGCACGGGACATCCTGGAGCGGGCATCGGCGCGCGAGACGGCCGCCCGGGTTGCCGCCGGCGCGTGCGCCAAGGCTCTCCTGTCCCACCTGGGCATCTCGGTGATCTCCCACGTCATCCAGCTGGGCCCGGCGGTGGCCAAGGGACTGGTGCGCCCCCTGCCCGAGGACCTGGCCGACATCGACGCCTCGCAGGTGCGCTGCTTCGAGCCCGAAGCCGAGGCCGCCATGGTCGACGAGATCAAGGCGGCCGCCAAGGAGGGCGATTCCCTGGGCGGAGTGGTGGAGGTCCTGGCCTACGGCGTACCGGTCGGCCTCGGCAGCCACGTGCATTGGGACCGTCGCCTCGACGGGCTGCTGGCCCAGGCCGTCTGCAGCATCCAGGCGGTCAAGGGCGTGGGCTTCGGCGACGGCTTCGACTCGGCCGGGCTGCGGGGCTCGGAGGCCCACGACGCCATCCTGTGGAACGAGGAGCAGGACTACCACCGCCGGACGACTCGGGCGGGCGGGATCGAAGGCGGGATGTCGACCGGCGGGCTGATCGTCGTCCGGGCGGCCATGAAGCCGCTGTCCACGCTGAACCGCCCGGTGCTGGGAACCGTCGACATGCGGACCAAGGAGGCCACGGTGTCCTTCAAGGAGCGCACCGACGTCACCGCCGTCCCCGCCGCCGGCGTGGTGGCCGAGACGATGGTGGCCCTCGTCCTCGCCGCCGAGGCCCTTCGGAAGTTCGGCGGCGACTCCCTCGCCGAGGTCGTCCGGAACCGCGACGGTTTTCTCCGGTCACTTGCATGACCGCCCGGCCGGAGGGGCAGGGGCCCCCGCCGGCGGCGACGGGCGTGGTCCGAAGGACCCGGGTGCCCTCCGTGGTGATGCAGGAGGTCCGACACCGGCCGGAGGGGCAGGGGCCCCCGCCGGCGGC
>JALYYN010000432.1 GCA_030946525.1 Actinomycetota bacterium
CGGTCGGTTATGCTCAAGACGCGACGGGTGCGTTCGGCACCCAAGTCGGGGCCATTCCTTCCTCCTGTGTGACGGCGGGTTCGGCCCACCCCCATCACGACAAGCCCAGTCAACCAGGAGAAGACCATTTCCATGAAGAGCTTCGCCGCGCTCGGCGTGGCACCCGACCTCTCGGGCGCCCTCGCCGCCGCCGGCATCAACTCCCCCTTCCCGATCCAGGCCATGACCATCCCGGACGCCCTGGCCGGGCGCAACGTGTGCGGGAAGGCCCAGACCGGCTCGGGCAAGACCCTGGCGTTCGGCCTGCCCATCATCATGCGCACCGAGACGGCCAGGCCGCAGCGCCCCCGGGCCCTGGTGCTGGTGCCCACCCGGGAACTGGCCCACCAGGTCGAGGAGGTGCTTGCGCCTCTGGCCGCCGCCCGCGGCCTGCGCCTGGGCTCGGTCTACGGGGGCACGCCCATGGACCGCCAGATCAAAGTTCTGCGCCGCGGGGTCGAGATCATCATCGCCACGCCGGGCCGGCTCATCGACCTCGGTGACCGCGGCGAGATATCGCTGTCCGACGTCGGGATCCTCGTGCTCGACGAGGCCGACCGGATGGTCGACATGGGCTTCCTGCCCCAGGTGGAGTGGGTGCTGCGCCGCTTGCCCGAGAAGCACCAGACCCTGCTGTTCTCGGCCACCCTCGACAGCGACGTCGACCATCTGGTCCGCGCCTACGTGGCGGATCCGGTCCGCCACGAGGTGGAGTCGACGACCCCCACCGTCGAGAACATGGAGCACCGCTTCCTGCGGGTCCACCAGATGGACAAGGTCAAGGTCGCCTCGGCCATCGCCGGCGGCGTGTTCCGCACCCTCGTCTTCGTGCGCACCAAGCACGGCGCCGACCGGCTGGTCGTCCAGCTCCGCAAGGAGGGTGTCAAGGCCGAGACCCTCCACGGCGGCCTGACCCAGAGCGCCCGGCAGCGGGCCCTGGACAAGTTCACCAAGGGCGACGTCGGCCTGCTCGTGGCCACCGACGTGGCCGCCCGCGGCCTCGACATCGACGCCGTCGACGTGGTCGTGCACTACGACCCGCCCGAGGACCACAAGGCCTACCTGCACCGCTCGGGGCGCACCGCCCGGGCCGGCGAGGCGGGGGTGGCCGTCAGCCTGCTGCTGTGGGACCAGGTGGCCGAGGCCGAGAAGCTCCGCAAGCGCCTGGGTATCCGCCAGCCCCTGGTCGAGCTGTTCTCCAACGACCCCCGCCTGACCGACCTCACCGCCGACTCCTGGGGCCCCCTGGACGAGGTCGCCGCCACCGGGACGGAGGGTTCGGCGCCGGCGCTGCACACCGTCGCCCGCCGCATGGGAGGGGCCCGCAAGGGCCGTCGCCGGTAGGCGCGATCGGACACCGCCGGTAGAGGCGATCGGACACCGCCGGTAGGCGCGATCGGACACCGCCGGTAGTTCAGAAACCGTACAGTTGACGGCGGCGGGGCGGCGACTATGCTCCCGCAGGTGCTCGCCGAAGTCTCACACGGGATCGTTTTTCTGACCATCGCGGTGCTCTTCGTGATCGCCCTCGTCGTGGGCGTCGCCATGGGCAAGGGGCGCTGACGCACACGTAGGGGCCACCGCGGCGATCCGAGGAGACCTCCTGCAGGGCTGGCTCGGGCCCGCGCCCGGCCCCCGGGGCTCCGCCGGCCCCGGGTCCGTGGTGGACGCGACTGGACTTGAACCAGCGACCTCCTGCGTGTCGAGCAGGCGCTCTGCCAGGCTGAGCTACGCGTCCTCGGAGCAGGACACTACCGCGCCTCGGCGGGGGCGAAGCCCTGGCGCAGGGTGTTCTCGCTGATGGTCCGGGGCTCGAGGAACTGGAGCAGGTAGTCGGGCCCGCCGGCCTTCGACCCCACGCCCGACATCCCGTAGCCCCCGAAGGGCTGCCGGCCCACCACCGCGCCGGTGATGGTGCGGTTGACGTAGACGTTGCCGGCCCGCAGCTCGGCGGCGGCGAGGCGGATGTGGGCCGGCGAGCGGGAGACCACGCCGGCGGTCAGGGCGTACTCGGTGTCGTTGGCCAGGGCGAGCGCCTCGTCGAACGACCCGGCCCGGAAGACGGCCAGGACGGGCCCGAAGATCTCCGCGGTGGCGACCCGGCTGCCCGGTCGCACTCCGACCACGATCGTCGGGCCGACGAAAAAGCCCTGGTCAGGGACATCGTCCACCGCCAGCACCACCTCACCTTCCTCCCCGGCGAGAGCGACGTAGGAGCGGACCCGGGCGTGGGCGTCGGCATCGATCAGCGGTCCGACGTCGACCGCCATGT
>JALYYN010000457.1 GCA_030946525.1 Actinomycetota bacterium
GCTGGCTCTCGGGGTACACCGACACATAGCCCTGGCTGATCGGGAAGCTGGCTGTCGTGACGCCGCCGGTGGTGGTCACGAACGCCGGGGCGACCGGGGCGACGCTCACACCGTTCTTGGTGAGGACGCCGACGGTGCTGGCGTCGAGGTCGACGCTGGTGGTCTTGCCGCCCAAGGACTGGAACTCGGAGGCGGGGGCGCCTCCGGGACCGGCGGTGCCCTGGGCTGCGATGCGCACGACGCCGAGCGGGATGCCCTGGGTGAACAGCGAGACCCCGAAGGTCTGGTTCAGCGCCGAGGCGGCCGTGGAGGACAGCTTGGCGACGGTGCCCTCGAGCCGGGTCGTCGACCCGTCCTGGGTGATCTTGACGTTCGTGCCGTCGAGGTCGAGGATCTGGACGGCGTTCCCACCGACCGTCGCGGTCAGCGTGGACGTGCCCGGATTGACGATGAAGTCGGTGACGGTGAGCGACTTGCCGCCGGCGCTGAACGTGAGGCCGCCGGAGTGGCTGAACGTCCCACGGATGTACGGCTGATCACTCTGGGGGTAGACCGACACGAAACCCTCGGTGATGGGGAAGCTCGCCGTCGTCGTGCCGCCGGACGTCGATACCGTCGCGGGCGCAACCGGCGTCACCGTCACTCCGTTCTGCTTGAGGACACCGAGCGTGCCGGCGTCGAGGTCGACCTTGGTACTGACGCCGCTGAGAGTGAGGATCTCGGCGTTGGGGGCGACCGGCGTCTGCGCGCCGGCGACCTGTCCCGTGACCACCATCCCCAAGGCCAGGGCCAGCGCGCTCGCGAGCGTCAACGACCGACGGATCCTGCATGTCATAGCTCCCATGGGAGGACCTCCGCGCGCCCCGAAGGGCTGTAGGGAACCTGAGCGATGACGTCCGTCACCGGTTCCGCTACCGGTTGTTCGTCGCCGCCGGCGAAGGTAGATGAGGACAAGAATAGGTTTCCATTGAGGACCGGCTCATGCGCCAGTCTGCTCGCTGCGGTCGCGGTCCAGCGCATCACGGTGGGGCGGGTGCGGCCGGACTTACCTGCCGGAGCGGCGCGAGCCGGACGACCGCGGTCGTCCCGGCCGCAGCGCGAACACCCGCGATGAGCGTCGCCAGATCGGGGAGCGGGTCGGGCCCGGCGACGTCGACGGTGGCGACGCCCCCGGCGACGGTCACCCGGAGCACGGCGACGTCGGGATGGGCCCGGGCCCAGGAGTCGACCGCCTGGCGGGCCCGCAACGAGGCGTCGGAGGGGGATGTGCTGGTGCCGGAGGTGGCGGCGAACTCCTGGCGGGGCGTCCACTGCACGGTGACCTTCGTGTGCCGGGCCTCGCTCCGCCGCCAGCGCCGATGCCAGGGAACCGGCCTGCGGGGGACGACCGGTCCGCCCACTTCGACGGTGAGGTCGTCGCCCTTGAGCTTCAGGGAGATGATCTCGAGGCCGGCGCCGTTCTCCGGTGCGGTGTGGAGCCACGCGTCGACCACGGGGCGCAGCGGCGCGACATTGTCGGGGGTCGACGCCGGCACGGTCGACGTGACGCCGGCCGGTGCGGTCCCACTCGTCCGCTGGGACCAGCGGACGCGCACCGACGCGTCGGGCCCCACCTCCGGGACCAGCGCGTCGGCGAGGGTGCTGGTGGGTGGTGGCTGCTGCGAGCCCACCAGCTCGACGGTGACAAGCGAGCCGTTGAGGTCGACCTGCCGCACCTCGAGGTCGGTCCCGGGCCCGAGCCACCGAGCCACCTCCTTGTTCACCGCGGCGATGGTGGTGGCGCTGTCGACGGTGTTCTTCAGGCCGCTCGCGAGGACCACGCCCAACGCGACGGTGGCGACGGCCACGACTGCGGTGCTCACCGCCACGCGGCGCTTGACCTGGCTCAGGCGGGGGATGGGCACGAAGCCCGAGACCACGAGCACGACGACGCCGGCCAGGACGATCGCAGCCAGGTTGGCCACGTACAGGATCGTGGCGCCCTTGGCCAGCTCGAGTTGGCCGGCCCGGAGGGTCACGCCCACGGCGGCCAGGGGCGGGACCAGCGCGACGGCGACCGCGACCCCCGGCAGCGCCGCCGACACGTCGTCGCGGACCGTCGCATACGCTCCGGCGGCCCCAGCCGCCAGCGCGACGAACAGGTCGAGTAGGCGGGGCGACGTCCGGCTCACCAC
>JALYYN010000504.1 GCA_030946525.1 Actinomycetota bacterium
CCCGAGGCCCTGCGCCCGGCTTGGAGACAGCGCCTCGACGCCGCCGGATTCGACGACGGGGCTGCGGCCGCGTGCTACGGCCGCCAGGCCGCGCCACTGCTGGTGACTGACGAGGACCGGGACAAGCTGTTCCGCCGCCTCGGCGCGGCGCGCGGCGTGACCGAGATGGCGTCGACGTTCGATCGCCGCGACGTGCTGCAGTTCGTGGCCGAGTGGTCGGGCGACCGCCTCGACGCCGCGCAGATCGCCGACCTGGCCGACGAATGGCTGACCACCGACGCCGTGGTCACCCTTGACGCCGGCAACCGTGAAGGCCGCACCGCGGATGTCATCCGCTTGGGCGACGGCCGGGTGGCCACCTCGGTGGCCGGCGAGGCCCTCTACAGCACCCGCCAGGTACTCGAGGTTGAACAGCGCCTGTTCGCCGGCTACGAGCGGGGCCGCCACGCCGGCGCCGCCGTGGTGCCCGAGGCCACCGTCGAGGCCGTGCTTGCCCAGCGCACCAAGCTCGACGACGAGCAGGCGGCCATGGTGCGCTCCATCACCCGCTCCGGCCACCGGGTGCAGTGCGTCCTCGGCCCGGCCGGGTCGGGCAAGACCACGGCGCTTGAAGCCGCGGTGGCGGCCTGGTGCGACGCCGGGTTCAAGCCCCTGGGTACCGCGGTGCAGGGAACGCATGCCGAGGTGCTCGGCAACCGCACCGGCATCGAGGCCCGAACGGTGGCCAGCCTGCTTATGGCCACGCTGAAGGGCACGGTCACCATCGATGCCCGCACTGTCGTGCTGGTCGACGAAAGCTCCACACTGGGCAACCGGGACCTGCTGGCGCTCATGGAGGCGGTGGAGAGCGGGGGTGGGGCCCTGCGGCTCATCGGGGACCCGGCCCAGCACAGTGCCGTCTCTGCCGGTGGGGCGTGGCGGCGGCTGCTGGAGGACTACGCCGCCGACCGGGCCGAGGTCCGCACCCTGCACCGCCAGCAGGGCGAGGACATGGCCGACGTTCGCCTGGCCCTGACCGACTACCGGGAGGACCGGGTGGCGGCGGCCATCGACCGCCTCCGCGCGGGCGGCCGGGTGGTGGAGGCCGACTCGCCCGAGGAGGTCATCGACGCCCTGGTCGCCGACTGGTACCACGACCGCCAGCGCCGCCTGGCCGACCCCGAGCTCGCCGTCAGCACCATGACCGCGGATCACCACGCCGAACGCCGGGAGCTCAACCACCGGGCCAGGGCGCTGCTGGCGGCCGACGGCACCCTGACGGGCCCCTCCTTGGACCTGCCCGGGATCAGCTTCCGGGCCGGCGACGAGGTCATCGCCACCAAGGGCCACTACCGCCTGCGGGCCCCGGGTGCCGGCGCCAAGGACCACGTGAAGACCGGGGAGCGGGGCAGGGTCGTCGAGGTGCACCTGGGCAAGGAGCTGCGCGACTCGGCCCTGGTCGTCGACTTCGAGCGCCGAGGCCGCGTCGTGGTCGACCACGGCCATCTCACCCACCGCGCCCGACCCGGCGTCATCGGGCGCCTGGCCCACAGCTACGCCCTCACCACCTACGCGGCCCAGGGCGAGACGTACGAGGCCGGGCGGGGCCTGGCCACCGAGGCGGCCATGCGGGCCGGCGTCTACGTGGCCCTCAGCCGGGGGCGCACCGACGCCAAGCTGTACGTCCTGCGCCGCCGGGATCTGCTCCCCGGCGCCGACGAACACGTGGAGCTGCCCCGGCTGGAGGCCACCACCGCCATCCTGGCCGAGGTCACTGCCCGCCTCGAGGCCCAGCACGCCGAGCAGCTGGCCACCGAGGTCGACGCCGATGCGGCCGAGGTGGCCCGCCTGCGCCGCGCCCACAGCCTGGGCGACCTGGCAGCCATGACCGCCGGTCCCACCACTCCCGAATCCCACCGGGCCCGCCGGGCCCTTGTCGACGAGCTGGGGGCCATCGCCACCCGGGCCCGGGTCCGACCCGACCCCGACGTGGTGGCCCGCCTCGGCCAACGCCCCGCGGGCGGCGATCACCGCCGGGTCTGGGACGCGGCGGTGGGCGAGGTGGCCACCTTCCGCCTGCGGTGGGCTGCCACCCCCATCGCCGGTGGCCCAGCGGCCTCCTGGGCGCTGGGGCCACAA
>JALYYN010000516.1 GCA_030946525.1 Actinomycetota bacterium
ATTTTCCGGTCAGAGCAGCGGTCCCTGGGAGAGGATCCGAAGCATTGAGTACCGAGCTATGCCCGCGCCCCGCGGCTACAGGGCGGTCAGCAGGCGGAGGACCTCGCCGCCGAGGGCCACCAGGCTGTCGCAGCCGCCCTGGTTCTCGGGGACGCTGCCCGAGAGCAGGTAGCGGCGACCGCTGCGGGTCGCGATGAAGGTCACGTCCAGGCAGTCGCGCCCCAGGACCTCGCCGGGTTTGCTGTAGATCGTCGTTCCCGTCCCCAGCACGGCGACGATGGCCGGGGCGAAGAACCCGTCGGCGCCGTGGAGGGCGTCGGCCAGTCCGACCACGTCGGCCGGGTCGATGCGGAAGCGGTCGGGGACGGGAATCTCGTCGTTCATCACGACCCTGCGCACCGACTCGCTCATCTCGAACAGGTCGGAGCAGTTCCCCGCGGGGCACTCTGCGACGGGCGTCGCCGCCCGGGCGGCCAGGGTGGCCGGGCGGCCGCCCTGGGTGATGGTGATGGCCGGAGAGTCGAGCATCCCGCCGACGGTGTAGGAGTGCTGGATCACCGTGACCGGGAAGCCGCGGGCCGGCGTGAGGAACACCTGGTTCAGCCAGTCCACCCCGGCGATCTCGACCAGCAGGTCGTAGTCGGCGTTGGAGCTCTCCCGGATGGCGGCGTCGTAGATGTCCCGTACCGTGGACGACGCACCGGTATCGGCGAAGGTCACGGTCGCCGCGCCGGTGTAGCCCATGGTGGCGAGGTGCTCCAGGGCGCCCGCCGCGGCCAGCACCTTGATGGACGAGGCGGGCCAGAACGCAGACGCCAGGGCCCCGCCCCCGGCCACGTAGTCGTCGTAGGTGGGGCCGCCGGAGTCCTCACCGATGCGGGCCGCGTAGATGTCGGCCCCCGGCGGGACCGGCGTCCCCGCGGCGGCGAGGGCGGCGTCGAGCGGCGTCGGATCGGATAGCGGCCCGCGTCGCGCAGCCGGCGCGGTCGTCGCCGGATCCGCTCGGAGTGGGGACAGTCGCGCCCCGCCGCCGATGAAGGCGAGGGTGGACGGGCCGGCGGTCGTGCGGACGGTGACCGCGGCGGCAGCGACCACGAGCATGACGGCCACCGCCACCACGAGGGGTGCCACCACGCGCCCGTCCTGCCGGGCGCTCGACGCTCCCATGCTCACTGTTCGGCGCTGCTCCGGGGCCCGGACCTCATCCCAGGACGTGGATCTCCGCGGCGGTGACCCGGCCGCCATGGAGGTCGAGGGTGCCGAGGGTGTGGTGGGGCTGGGCCCGCCGCTCGGTGGGTGAGCCGGGGTTGAACAGAACCTGGCCGTCGACGCCGACCCCGTTCCAGGGGATGTGGCTGTGGCCGAACACGACCACGCCCGCCCCGGGGAAGCGGCGGCGCATCCGCCCGGCCCGGCCGGCGGACGCCCCGCTGTCGTGGACCATGGCCACGCATACGCCGTCGAGGGTCAGTTCCAGGGTTTCCGGCAGGACACCGGCGAGCTCGGCGTCGTTGTTGCCAAGCACGGCATGGACCGGCGCGAACCCGGCGAGCTCGTCGAGCACCTCCCCGACCAGCACGTCGCCGGCGTGGAGGATCACGTCGGCCCGGCTGAGGTGGGCGTAGGCCGCGTCGGGGAGCTTTCGCGCCCGTCCTCGTCGGATATGGGTGTCGGAGAGGACGACGACGTGGGCCACCGGCTGCGACGCTACGCTCGGCCGGCCTTGGATCCCGTGCAGGCGCTCCAGCGCATCGCCTACCTCCTCGAGCGGGCCGGCGCGCCGACGTACCGGGTCCGGGCCTTCCGGGGCGCGGCCGCCACCCTGGCCGCTCTCGACCCGGCGGAGGTGTCGGAGCGGGCGAGGACCGGTCGGCTCCGGGACCTGCCCGGCGTCGGCCCTACCACCGAGGCGGTGGCGGTGGAGGCCCTGTCCGGCGTGACCCCGTCCTACCTGGCCAAGCTGGAGGAGGAGGCGGGCGACGTGACCGCCGACGCCGCCGTCGTCCTCACCGGCCGGGGCGCCGAGCTGCGCGCCGCCCTACGGGGTGACTGTCACACCCATTCGGACTGGTCCGACGGCGGCAGCCCGATCGACGAGATGGCGCGGGCGGCCCGGGACCTCGGCCACGAGTACATCGTGCTCACCGACCACTCGCCCCGGCTGAAGGTGGCCAACGGCCTCTCGCCCGACCGCCTGCGCCGCCAGCTCGACCTGGTGGAGGAGATCAACGCCACGCTGGCCCCGTTCCGGATCCTGACCGGCATCGAGGTCGACATCCTCGACGACGGCGCCATCGACCAGGAGGACGAGCTGCTCGCTCGCCTCGATGTGGTGGTGGCGAGCGTCCACTCGAAGCTGCGCATGGACGCGGCGCTGATGACACCCCGTATGGTCACCGCCGTGCAGAACCCCCACGTCGACATCCTCGGCCACTGCACCGGCCGCATGGTCACGGGTCGTGGAAGGCCGCCGTCGGAGTTCGACGCCGGCGCGGTCTTCGCCGCCTGCGCGGGGTCGGACACCGCGGTGGAGGTCAACTGCCGGCCCGAGCGCCTCGACCCACCCCGCGCCCTGTTGCGGATGGTGGTGGACGCCGGCTGCAAGGTGTCGATCGACACCGACGCCCACGCGCCCGGTCAACTCGAATGGCAACCCTTCGGCTGCGCCCGGGCCGCGGAGTGCGGCGTGGCCGTCGAGTCGGTCGTCAACGCCTGGCCCCCCGAGCGGCTCCTGGCCTGGACCGCCTCCCACCAGGCGCGCTGAGCCGGGGTCGGGTCAGGCCCGTTCGAGGTCGCTGGGAAGCTGCCAGTCGACCACCATCTCCTTCAGGGGGCCGAGCAGCAGTTCGATGGGCGGGGTGATCGGGACAGGAGCGGTCCGAACGGCCACACCTCGGCCAGTCACACCTCGGCCAGTCACATTTCGGCCGGCCACATTTCGTACAGCGGCCTGCTCCCGAATCGCCACCGGGACTGGGGACATCGCTTACCCCCTATGGGGCGGACTATTTCGCCCCTGTGACCGGGATACACCCGCGCGCCCGGAACGTCAAGGGATTGTGAGCACGATCACGCTCTCGGCGGGCAGGACGGCGACGTCAGCGTCGAGCGTGGCGGCGGCGTCCGACGCCAACAGCACCTCGCCCGGCGTCACCGGAACCCTCGCCTCCTCCGGGCCCAGGTTGCACGCCACCGTCACCGGTCCCTTGGCGACGACAAGCCAACGCCGATCCTCGTCGTAGTCGACGCGGACGTCGTCGAAGCGCCCGTCGGTGAGGGCGGGAGTCGAGCGTCGGAGGGCGATCAGGCGGCGGTGCCACTCCAGCAGCTCCCGGTGCGGCGAACGGGCACGCTCGTCCCAGTCGAGCTTCGAGCGCTTGAACGTCTCGGGGTCCTGGGGGTCGGGCACGTCTGCCGGATCCCACCCAAAGGCGGCGAACTCGCGGCGACGGCCCTCGGTGACGGCCTTGCCCAGCTCGGGGTCCTCGTGGTCGGTGAAGTAGAGAAACGGCGTCGACGCCCCCCACTCCTCGCCGTGGAAGAGCATCGGAACCGACGGCCCGAGCAGGATCAGGGCGGCGGACACCCTGAGCAGCCCGTCGCTCAGCAACATCGAGCTGCGCTCGCCGGTGGCCCGGTTGCCGACCTGGTCGTGGTTCTGGAGGTAGGCCAGGAACTTCGTCGCCGGCAGCCCTGCGGGCGTGCGGCCGTGGCGGCGCCGGCGGTGCGGCGACCAGCAGCCGTCGAACACGAACGCCTGGCGGAGCGCCTTGGCCAGCTGGCCCAGCGACCCGAACTCGGCGTAGTAGCCGGCCCGCTCGCCGGTGAGCGCGGCGTGCAGGGCGTGGTGGAAGTCGTCGCTCCACTGGGCGTCGATCCCGAAGCCGCCCATTTCGCGCCCGCGGACCACCCGCGGGTCGTTCAGGTCGCTCTCGGCGATCAGGAACTTGGGCACGCCGAGCTCAGCCTCCAGGGCGTCGACGCGCACCGACAGCTCCTCGAGGATGTGGGTGGCCGAGGTATCGACGATGGCGTGAACGGCGTCGAGGCGCAGGCCGTCGGCGTGGTAGTCCCGCAGCCACATCAGGGCGTTGTCGAGGACGAACTCCCGCACCGGGTCGCTGTCGCGCCCGTCCAGGTTCACCGCCTCGCCCCAGGGCGTGCCGTAGCGGTCGGTAAAGTACGGGCCGTACTCGCCCAGGTAGTTCCCTGCCGGGCCGAGGTGGTTGTAGACGACGTCGAAGACCACGGCCAGGCCCCGGGCGTGGCAGGCGTCGACCAGGCGCTTCAGGCCCTCCGGCCCGCCGTCGGTGGAGTTGGGCGCGTACAGGTCCACGCCGTCGTAGCCCCATCCCCATTGTCCCGGGTACTCGGCGACGGGCAGCAGTTCGACGGTGGTCACGCCCAGGTCGACGAGGTGGTCGAGCCCGGCAATGACCCCCTCGTAGTTCTCCTCGGCGGAGAATGTGTCCACGTGCAGCTCGTAGATCACCGACTCGGCGAGGGGCACGCCGCCGCGCCAGGCGCCGTCGGTCCAGGTGAAGGCCGAGTGGTCGAGGAGGCGGGACGGGCCGTGGACGCCCTGGGGCTGCCACGGCGAGCGGGGGTCGGGGCGCGGGTCGCCGCCGTCGAGGGAGTAGGCGTAGTCGTCGCCCGGCCCCGCGTCTTCGACGTCCGCCTCATACCAGCCCAGCTCGTCGGGGCCGACCAGGCGATGGCGGCCCTCGCCCAGGACGACGTCGACCTTCTGGGCGCGCGGCGCCCACACCCGGAACTGCGCCAACGTCAGCCTTTCACCAGCAGGGACACGGGGAAGTCGCTCAGGAGGCCCGCCAGGAGGACGGCGCCGCCGCCGTCGACCGTCGAGCCGCCGAGGGCGTCGGTCCAGCTCCCGGCAGGCAGGGTCACGGTGGTGTTGCCCCAACCGGAGCGCAGGCCCATGGTGAGCCGGGGCACGACCACGGCCACCGCGCCGGGTACGTCGCCCCCCCGGACGAAGGCGACGACGTGGCCGGCCCGCTCGCCGGTCCCCGGTATCGGCTGGTAGGCCGCCCCGGGGCTGAAGGCGGCCGGGCAACGCCGGCGGACGTCGAGGGCCCGGAGGGTGAGCCACAGCTTGGGCGCGCCCTCGTCCGCCCTGCCCATGACGTCGGCGGCGGACGCGGCGCTGGCCGTGTCGAGCAACCGGCGGCGCAGGTCGTAGTCGACGGGGCGGCGGTTGTCCGGGTCGACCAGGCTGAGGTCCCAGACCTCGGTGCCCTGGTAGATGTCGGGCACGCCGGGCGAGGTGAGCTTCAGCAGCATCTGGGCCAGCGAGGTGACCCGGCCGGCAGGGACCAGGGTGGCGACGAAGGCGGCCAGGTCGGTCTGGAACGCGGCGTCACCCACCACCGCCTCAACGAAGGCCGCCATGGCCTCGTCGTAGACCGGCTCGGGCTTGATCCACGACGTGTGCTGCTTGGCCTCCCGGGACGCCTTCTCCATGAAGGCCTTGGCCCGGTCGGCGCCGAGCGGATGGGCCCCGACCAGCGCCTGGTAGAGCAGGTACTCGGCATTGCGCTCGGGCAGCCCGTCGCGCTTGTGGCCCTCGTTCATGGCCGCCCAGCGGGTCACCGCGGCGCGCCACTCATCCGGCACCTCCGACAGCAGGCTGATCCGGGCCCGGACGTCTTCGCTGCGCTTGGTGTCGTGGGTGGACGTGGCCAGCATGGCCGTCGGCCAGTGGTCGGCGGCCCGGGCGTTGGCGGCGTGGAACTCCTCGACCGTGGTGCCGAAGCGGCCGGGGTCGCCGCCCACCTCGTTGAGGGAGACCAGCCGGTTGAACTGGTAGAAGGTCGTGTCCTCGACGCCCTTGGCCATCACCGCGCCGCTCAACTGCTGGAAACGCAGGGCGAAGTCGTCCTCCAGGGGCCCGAGCGGCCCGGCAAGCGGGGTCCTGGGCCCGAGCGGCCCAAGGAGCGGGGAGCCCGGGTCGCCCGCCCTCAGCAGGAGCAGGTCGCCGACGAAGGCGAACAGGTCCGGGTCGACCGCGGAGCAGTGCTCGGTCGCCCGGGCCACGGCGGCCTCCACCCGGGCCACGTCCTGGGCCGACGGCTTGACGCCCCCCGGCCGCACGTAGGTCCGGTAGACGTCGAGGTTGGCGAGGATCTCCTGGATGGCGACGTGGAGCTCGGGCCGGGTGTAGTCCCGGTACCGGCGGTGACGGTCGCAGATGCCGACCAGCACGTTGGTGAGGCGGTTGAGGTCGGCGGCCAGCACGTCCCGCATGACGATGTGCTTGTTCTCGTGCACGAGCTCCCGGTAGTCGACGGGCGCGCCGGTGAACGAGCCGTACAGCTCGGTCAGCGGCGCCTCGCCAGCGGGGTCGACGAACAGGCCGTTCACCCGAGCGGTGAAGTCGTAGCCGGTTGTGCCCTCCACCGCCCACTCGTCGGGCAGGGTCTCCTCGGCCTCGAGGATCTTCTCGACCACGAGGTAGGTCTCGGGGCCGGCGGCCTGGCGCAGGAGGCGGACGTACTCTGCCGGCTGGCGCAGGCCGTCCACGTGGTCGACCCGGAGTCCGGCCACCTTGCCCGCCCGCACGAGCTCGATCATCTTCTCGTGGGTGTCGGCGAAGACGAACAGGTTCTCGCTGCGCAACCCGATCAGGGTGGTGATGTCGAAGAACCGCCGGTAGTCCAGCTCCTGGCCGGCCACCCGCCAGTAGGCCAGCCGGTAGTTCTGGCGCTCCAGCAGGCGGTCGAGGCCGTCGGGGTCGGCGTTGAGGTCGGCGACCGCTCGGTCGACGGTCGCGGCCAGGTCGGGCTGGCCGTCGAGCAGCTCGGCCAGGTTCTCCCGCAGCACCTCCTTGTCCCGGTGGCGCTCCTGGACGCTGTCACGGTCGGTGGCCTTCGACGGTGGCAGCCGGCCTAGAGCGGTGGCGATGCTGGCCAGGTGGTCGGAGTTCACCTGCTCGGCCGCCTCCATCAGCAGCCCGTCGACGGAGCTGGGCGAGACCGGCACGGCGTGGTCGAAGTACCGGAGGACGAAGGAGCCACCCTCCCGCTCCACCCGGATCTCGCCCCGGTCGAGGGCCCGGCCCACGTGGTCCCCCAGGATCGGCATCAGCACCCGCAGGCGCATGCGCTCCTCGGGCGGGTCCCAGTCGATGTCGAAGTACGAGGCGTACCGGCTCGACGGGCCGTTCTCGAGCACGTCCCACCACCAGGCGTTCTCCCGGCCGCTGATGGCCATGTGGTTGGGCACGATGTCGACCACCTGGGTCATGTCCCGGGCGGCGAGGGCCCGGCACAGCCGCTCGTAGGCCTCCTCGCCACCGAGCTCGTCGTTGAGGCGGTGGTGGTCGACGACGTCGTAGCCGTGCGTGCTGCCCGGCGCCGCCGCCAGGAACGGCGAGCAGTAGAGATGGCTCACGCCGAGGTCGGCGAGGTAGTCGACGATGGCGGCGGCGTCGTCGAAGGTGAAGCCGGCGTGGAGCTGGACTCGATAGGTGGCGCGGGGAGCGGGCATCGGCGCAATCGACGCTACCCGGGCAAGGGCCGGGCCCAACCAGGCGCGATCATGGCGACATGGAGCTGCCGGTCATGCCGCCCGTCAAGCCGATGCTGGCCAAGCTGGCCCGGGAGCTACCCGCTCCGGAGGGCATGCTCTACGAGCCCAAATGGGACGGCTTCCGCTGCATCGTCTTCCGCGACGGCGACGAGGTGGAGCTCGGTAGCCGCAACGAGAAGCCCCTGACCCGCTACTTCCCCGAGCTGCCGCCCGCGCTCAGGGCGTCACTGCCGGAGCGGTGCGTGGTCGACGGGGAGATCGTGATCGCCGGGGACGGCGGTTTGGAGTTCGAGTCGCTGCTCCAGCGCATCCATCCCGCCAAGTCGCGGATCGACATGCTGGCCCGGACCACGCCGGCGTCGTTCGTCGCCTTCGACGTGCTGGCCGTGGGCGACGTCGACCTGCGCCCTCAGCCCTTCGCCGACCGGCGCGCCGCCCTGGAGCGGGCGCTGGACGGCGCCTCGCCGCCCGTGCACCTGACCCCGGCCACCGGGGACCGCGACCTGGCCGCCCAGTGGTTCGACCGCTTCGAGGGCGCCGGCCTCGACGGGGTGGTGGCCAAGCCCCTGTCGCTCCCCTACCGGGAGGACGAGCGGGTGATGTGGAAGGTGAAGCACGCCCGCACCGCCGACTGCGTGGTCGGCGGCTTCCGCGTCCACAAGGACGGCGCCGGGGTGGGCTCGCTGCTGCTGGGCCTCTACGACGACGAGGGGACGCTGCACCACGTCGGGGTGGCGTCGTCGTTCAGCGTGGCCCGGCGGACCGAGCTGGTCGACGTGCTGGCGCCCTACCGCGACGGCGCCCTCGACGGCCACCCGTGGGCGGGCTGGGCCGAGGCCGTCGCCGCGGCGGGCGGTCGCATGCCGGGTGGGCAGAGCCGCTGGAACGCCGGCCGTTCCATGGAGTGGGAGCCGCTCCGGATCGAGCTGGTGGCCGAGGTGGCGTTCGACCATCTGCAGGGCGACAGGTTCCGCCATGCCACCCAGTTCGTCCAGTGGCGGCCCGACCGCGACCCCCGTTCATGCACCTACGCCCAGCTGGAAGTCGCGGTCCCCGAGGAGCTCGCCGCCGTCTTCCACGCCTGACCCACGTTGCGGTTCGGCCCCGATTGGGCAGGAACGAAGGGTTATGTGTGCAACCGCCCTGGCCCGGCCCGTCACGCTTTCGGAGCACCCGGCGACCGCCCGCCGGCAGCTGACCGAGAAGCTCGTCGCCGCCGACTGGCCCAGTGAGCCGATCGACGGCGTGCTGCTGGCGGTGCACGAGGCCCTCGTCAACGCCCAGCGGCACGCCGGCGGCATCTGCCGGGCGAAGGCCGGCTTCGACGGCCACACCCTGGTCGTCGAGGTCTGGGACCGGGGCGGGGGCTTTCCCATGCCGCCGTCGGAGGCCGCACCCGACACCTGGGCCGAGCACGGGCGGGGCCTGTTCCTCATGTGCCGCCTCGCCACCGAGGTGGAGGTGTTCCGGCGTGGCGGGGAAGTCTGCCTGCGGCTGAAATTCGAGCCGTGAGCGCGTCCGGACGGAACAACGGGAGCTCTGCTACGTTGCACTCTGCTGTATCCGGGAGGCGCAGCTTGGTGAAGGGCCGCGGGCAGGGTAACGAGGAGGACGACCTCCTTCAGCTCTACCTGAACGACATCGGGAAGTATCCCCTGCTGACCAGGGACGACGAGGTGTGCCTCGGCACCCTGACGCGTGCCGGCCAGGCGGCGGCGGAGAAGCTGGCCCGGGGCGATGTCTTCACCGTGGCCGCCCAGGAGGAGCTGGAGAAGGCGGTGCGCGACGGCGAGGACGCCTCGCGCCGCTTCGTCCGCTCCAACCTCCGCCTCGTCGTGTCCATCGCCAAGAAGTACCAGGCCTCGGGCCTGCCGCTGCTCGACCTCATCCAGGAGGGCAACTTCGGGCTGATCCAGGCCGTCGAGCGCTTCGACCCGCGCCGGGGGTTCAAGTTCTCCACCTACGCCACGTGGTGGATCCGCCAGACCATCGCCCGCGGCATCGCCAACACCAGCCGCAGCATCCGGCTCCCGGTCCACGCCGGCGACCAGCTGCTGGCCATCCGCATGGCCACCTCCGCCCTCGAAGTCAGCAAGGGCCGGGCGCCCAAGCCCGACGAGGTCGCCGCTGCGGTGTCCATGCCGTGCAAGAAGGTCGAAGAGCTGCTCCCCTACCTCGGCGAGCCCGTGTCGCTGTCGGAGCGCCTGATCGACGGGGAGACCGAGCTGGGCGAGATGGTCGAGGACTTCACCACGCCCCCGCCCGACCAGGCCGTCTTCGCCTCCATGCTCCCAACCCACGTGGCCCAGCTGCTCTCCGCCCTCGAGCCCCGGGAGCAGGAGGTGCTCTGCCTGCGCTACGGCCTCGACCGTGGACGGCCCCGCACCCTCGAAGAGGTGGGCGACCACTTCGGCCTCACCCGTGAGGGCGTCCGCCAGGTGGAACTGAAGGCCATCTCCAAGCTGCGCCGCTCCGCCACCGCCCGCAGCGCCCGGGATCTGCTGACCGCGTAAGCGCCTTACCGGGCCGCGGTGGTTTCGCTCAGGCGCCGGGTCAGGTAGCGGCGCTCGATGTCGGTCGACGTGAGAGCCAGCGCCTGGCGATAGGCGGCGGCGGCTTCCTCACGGCGGCCGAGACGGCGGAGGAGGTCGGCCCGGGTCGCCGGTAGGAGGTGGTACCCGGCCAGCGCACCGCCGGCGTCAAGGGCGTCGACGAGGACCAGGCCGGCTGCAGGGCCGTCGGCCATGGCCACGGCGACGGCCCGGTTCAGCTCCACGACGGGTCCCGGGACGAGCCGGGCCAGCCGGCCGTAGAGGAGGGCGATCTCGGCCCAGTCGGTCGTCGCCGCCTCGGCCGCCGACGCGTGGCAGGCGGCGATGGCGGCCTGCACCTGGTACGGCCCCGGGCGC
The DNA here is from genome assembly GCA_030946525.1 of Actinomycetota bacterium. GTDB lineage: Bacteria > Actinomycetota > Acidimicrobiia > Acidimicrobiales > AC-14 > CADCTB01. The sequence continues at coordinate 10,461 of JALYYN010000516.1, forward strand.
TCCCTGCGGAGGGCGGCGTCGAGCACCGCGATCCCCTCCTCGATGGCGGCGCCATCCCATCGCGCCCGGTCCTGCTCGTCGAGAGGGACGAGATCGCCGGAGGCGTCGACCCTCGCCGGCCGGCGGGCGTCGTGGAGGAGCATGAGGGCGAGCAGGCCCATGGCCTCGGCCTCGTCGGGCATGAGGGCGACCAGGGTCCGGGCCAGGCGGACGGACTCGGCGCACAGATCGGTACGAACCAGCTCCGCGCCGGTCGTGGCCGCGTACCCCTCGTTGAAGAGGAGGTAGAGGACGGCCAGAACCGCGCCCACGCGGTCGGGCAGCAGGTGGGCGGGAGGGACCCGGTAGGGAATTCCGGCGTTGCGGATCTTGCGCTTGGCCCGGACCAGGCGCTGGGCCATGGTGGCCTCGGGGACGAGGAAGGCCCGGGCGATCTCGGCGGTGGTCAGCCCGGCGAGGGTCCGCAGGGTCAGGGCGACCCGGGCGTCGAGCGCCAGCGCGGGGTGGCAGCAGGTGAAGATGAGCCGCAGCCGGTCGTCACCCACGCCACTGCGGTCGATGTCACCGCTGTCGCCGTCGGGGGAACCGGACGGTGGCTCCATCGCTACCTCCTGCAGCTTGGCCGCGCCGGTCGCGTCCCGCCGCCGGCGGTCGACGGCCCGGTTGCGGGCCGTCGTGGTCAGCCACGCGCCGGGAGTGCGGGGAATCCCGTCCGCCGGCCAGCGCTCCAGCGCGGCGGTGAAGGCGTCCTGCACGCACTCCTCGGCCAGATCCCAGTCCCCGGTGACCCGGATCAGCGTGGCGACCACGCGGCCCCACTCGTCACGGAAGGCGGCGGCGACCGCCGCCTCCACGTCCTCCCCCGCTACATGTCCCAGATCGGCCTCACTTCGATCGATCCATGCTGGGCCCCGGGAATCCTCGACGCCACCTCGATGGCCTCGTCGAGGTCCTTGCAGTCGACGAGGTAGTAGCCGCCCATCTGCTCCTTGGTCTCGGCGAAGGGGCCGTCGGAGGTCAGGACCTCGCCGTCGCGCACCCGCACGGTGGTGGCGTCGGACGTGGGGTGAAGGCGCTCGCCGCCCTGGAGCACACCCCGCTCGACCATCTCCTTGCCAAAGGCGTTGTACGACTCGGTCATCTGTCGGGCGACATCCGGGCTGGCGCCGAGCATGGCCTTCTCGTCACCGCAGATCAACAGCAGGTAGCGCATCGGTTCCTCCTCATGGTGGACGGTTTCGTCAGTACGACGAACGGGATCGGCGAGATCGACAGCGAAACCGCAGAAATCGCGCGGAGACATGCCGGGTGCGGCCCGCGGGTAGGGGCCTGACATGAGTGATCAGACGGTACCCAAGGTCGTCCGTCCGGAGCCGGTGGAGACCGACGTCGGCCTGCAGCAACCGGCGCAGCAGCCGTCGGGACCCGGCAACCGCCAGGGCGGCGGCGAGTGGCCCGATCCCGACACGCCCCCCGTGGGGGTGGGCGACTACGAGCCCAGGCGGGTGCCCCTCAACATGTACGAGACCGACGGCGCCATCGTCCTCGTCCTGCCTCTTCCGGGCGTGATGGCCGACGACATCCGGATCGACATCGAGGACGACCGGGTCCACATCGACGCCGCTCAGCGGACCGCGGCCGAGAAGGACTACCTCACCCATGAGTGGGAGTACGGCCCCTACGAGCGGATGGTCGTGGTCCCGAGTGGCTTCGGCGGGCCGGCGTCGGCCACCTTCGGCAACGGCCAGCTCGCCATCCGCATCGAGCGTGGCGACGCCCGGGGCGGCAAGGTCGTGATCGAGCCCCACCAGGCCGGCACCTAGCGGGCGGAGCCGCTAGGCGTCCGTGACCGTCGAGGACGAGGAGGACGACAGGCGAGTCGGCTGCGTTCCGTCGTCCTCGGCAGGGCGCGGGCCACGGAACGCAGGGGCGATTCGCTCACGAACCAGGAGGCCGTGTCGGCATCGGCCGGCGGAGGCTCCGACGGCATCCACCGACCGGCCGGGGCGTACCAGCGCCACCACTTGGTCGGCCCGACCGGGTCATCTTGGTCGGCCCGACCGGGTCATCGCCCCGCTGACCGCCGGAAGTCGCCGACTCCCAATCGGCCTGGAGCCGGTTCGACTCCGCTCGCATGCCACCCGGCTCGTCCCGGTCATCGTCCATGGAACCTGATCCCTTCCCGGCCCGCCGGGCCGCGCCGCCCGCGATTCGGGCCGGCAGGCAGAGACCGGGGTCCGGGGCCTCCGTCGCGGATGACAGGGTGCCACTTCGGTGCCCACGCCCGCAACGGCGGCGCGGCATCATGGGGGCCTGCGCGCCTCACGTACCGTCGTCCTGCTGGTGGCTGCGCTGGCGCTTGGCTCCTGCAGCTCCACGCACCGTTCCGGTCCCGCCGATCCCAAGGCGCCGGTTGCGGCCGCCCCCGACTACAGCCAGGCCTGCGCTCCCTCGGGCCTCGACACCTCGCTGCCGTGCGTCCAGGTCACCCTGCAGGCCGTCGACAACGCCCGGGCCAAGGAGGGCCTGCCGGCGATGGTGCTCCCGGCCACCTTCGCCGAGCTGAGCCTGCCGCAGCAGCTGCTGGTGGTCGTCAATCGCGAGCGGATCGACCGCGGCCGACCTCCCTTCGTCGGCCTCAGCGTGGCCCTGGACGACGTGGCCCGTCAGGGTGCGGACGCGTCGGACCTCCCCCCCGTCCCACAGGAGCCCTTCGCCGACGTGGGGACGGAGTGGATCGGGGCGGTGGCCAACGCGCTCGACGCCGACTACGCGTGGTTGTACGACGACGGTCCCGGCAGCGGAGTGGACGGCTGCGCCAAGAAGGGCGACAGCGCCTGTTGGGCCGACCGCCACATCGTGCTCGGGGACATGACCGGCGGGGCGCTGGTCATGGGGGCAGCGGTCAACGCGACCGCCGACACCAGCGGTGGCGACATCGGCGGCCCCTCGCTCGCCGCCACCTTCGCGGTCGCGCCCGACGCCGGCGCCCTCGCTTACACCTGGGACCAGGCACTGGCCGCCGTCAAGGGCGGCGTCCTGGTCCCCCGCAAGGCGGCACCCGGTGACACCTCGGCGACCCACATCCCCGACCCGGGCCGCACCGTCCCGGCGGCGCCCGACTACATCCCCGCCTGCGCGCCGAGCGGCATCGACAGCTCGGGCCCGTGCCTGGCGGCGACCGTGCTGGCCGTGAACAACGCCAGGGCCCAGGAGGGAGTCAAGCCAATGGTCCTCCCGGCCGACTTCGGCCGGCTCGGCGTCCCCGAGCAGCTGCTCGTGGTCATCAACCTGGAGCGCATCGACCGGGGCCTGCCTCCCTTCATCGGGCGCACTCCGGCGCTCGACCGGAACGCCCAGCAGGGGGCCGACATCGCCAACGACCCCCCTGACCCCGGCGACGCCTACGACGTGGTCGACGGCATCTGGGCGGGAGGGTCCTCGAACGCCCTCGACGCCGACTACGGGTGGATGTACGACGACGGGATCGGGAGCGGCAACCTCGACTGTCCACACAAGGGCGGCAGCGGTTGCTGGGGCCACCGCCACGGCATCCTCGACAACTTCGGTACGGTCGGAACACTCATCATGGGCGGCGCGGTGAACCCCACCGGGGACAATCTCCAGGGCGACGAGGGCGGGACGTCGATCGCAGCCACCCTTGCCGTGACGACCCGGGCGACCGGTCCCCTGTCCGACCCGTGGGTCCCGCCGGCCGGGAGCTGACCCGGGCTACGCCGGGTCGCCCACCGCCCGGCGGAACTGCTCGACGCCCCGGCTGACCACCCGGTCGTGGCCCCACCGCAAGAGGGGCTTGGCCACGAACGCCGCGCCCCGCAGCAGGGGCCGGCGCACCTCCACCTGCCACGCCAGGCGGGCGGTCGAGCCGGCCGTGGTGGCGCGGATGTCGAGACGCGCCGGGCCCCGCACGTCGCCCGACACGACGGCGGCGACCTGCTCCCCGGGGACGACCTCGACCACGGCGATCTCCACGCGCACCGAGTAGGGCAACGGCGCGCCGATCGAGCACTGCGTCCTGGCGCCCGGCCGTATGGGCACCGGCTCGAACGACCCGAGCCACGGCCACCACCGGGTGTACGACGAGGTGTCGGAGAGCAGGGCCCACAGCCGCTCCGGTGACATGGCGAAGTCCCACGATCGGTCGAACTCGAACTGCGCGGCGCGCTCCCTCCACCCTCCTGCGTTCACCGCCCTCCGGGCCTCCCCGCCGGCCGACCGGGAAAGGACGGGGTCGGCTGGCTAACGTCGGCGACTACGCGCCCGCTCCGTTCCGGCTCTGTTGCCCTCCTCGTGGGCGGCCTTCTGTTGACCGGTGCATGCTCGGTCCCCACCCAACGCGCCACGGCCCCGCCGGCCGCGGCCGTGCCGGTCGCCCGGGGACAGGCGCCTGCGCCGACCGCGCCTGCGCCGACCGTCGCCCCGGTGAGCGCCCCGCCGGGCACGGCGGCGCCGGCCATCACCCGCCCTGCACCGGTCGCCGTGGCCGTCCCGGTCACGCCGCTGGCGGTGGCGACCATGACCGTTCCTCTCGTCGACTCAAGCCGCCCTACGGTCAGCGGCGAGACGACCATCTCGACCTCCCGTGCCCTCACCACCCGCCTCTGGTTCCCCCAGACCCCAGCGGGTGGGCCCTGGCCCCTCGTGGTCTTCGCCCACGGCTACGAGGTCGGGCCCGATCCTTATGTCGCCCTGTGCGAGGCCTGGGCCGAGGCCGGCTACGTGGTGGCTGCGCCCGAGTTCCCCCTCACCGACGCGGACGTCGCCGGCGAGAACCTCGACGAGTACGACATCGAGAACCAGCCCGACGACGTCCGGTTCGTCATCCGGTCGCTGCTGGCCGCCGACAGCCCGCTCGCCGGTCGCATCGATCCCACCCGCCTGGCCGTGGCCGGTCATTCCGACGGCGGGGTGACCGCACTGGCGGTGGCCACCGCCGCCCTGCCGGGCCTGCGGGCGGTGATCGCCCTCTCCGCCTCCCCGGTGGGCGACGGCTCGACCGCCAACCCGCCGATGCTCGTGGCCCAGGGCGACGACGACGACATCGACCCCTACGAGAACGGCGCCGCCGTCTACGACCAGGCGGTCGCCCCCCGCTACCTGCTCACCCTCCTGGGCGGGGCCCACCTCCCCCCCTTCACCGAGGGCAGCGCCTACCTCGACGTGGTGGACAAGGTGGCCGTGGACTTCCTCGACCTGTACGTGGCCGGCCGCACGTCGACCGACGCGGCCATGACCCGGGACGCCGCCGCCGAACCGGTCCTCGTCACCCTCGACGCCGACCCCTGAGGTGGGCGAGGCCGATCGATCCCGGCGGACGATGTCCACCCCGTTCGCCACCGGACCATTCTGCCCGGGCCACCGGTCGACGGCCTGCGCCGGTGCCGGGCGGACCTGTGCCGGGAGCGGCGTTCTACTGTCGGGCGCGTGCGCACGGACCGGATGGAGGCCTTCAGTGACGGGGTAATCGCCATCCTCATCACCATCATGGTGCTCGAGCTGCACATCCCCCAGGGCACCGATGCGGCGGCACTGCGACCACTGGTCCCGATCTTCCTGACCTACGTCCTGAGCTTCGTGAACCTCGGGATCTACTGGAACAACCACCACCACATGCTGCAGGTCACCGAGCGCATCAACGGTCCGATCCTGTGGGCCAATCTGCACCTTCTGTTCTGGCTCTCGCTGTTCCCTTTCTTCACCGGCTGGATGGGTGAGAACCATTTCGCCAACCTGCCGACGGCGGCGTACGGCGGCGTGCTGCTGGGGGCGGCCATCGCCTACTTCGTCCTCCAGAGCGCGATCATCGCCGAGCAGGGTCCCGAGTCGGCGCTGGCCGCGGCGGTGGGACGCGACGTCAAGGGAAAGGTCTCGCCGGCGATCTATGCAGTGGCCATCCCACTGTCCCTGCTCAGCCGGTGGGCCGGGGTCGCGCTGTACGTCGTCGTCTCCCTGATGTGGCTGGTGCCCGACCGGCGGCTGGAGTTCCGTGTCGACGAGTCGTAGCGCTCACACCAAGGCCTGCACCACCCGCGGGTTGCGGACGTACACGGACCAGGTGATGGCGGCCAGCACGACGTAGGACCCCAGGAACACCCAGAGCGCAGGGACCGACCAGGCGGAGTTGGCCGCCGCCACCGCGACCTTCGCCGCCGGGGTCTTCGCCGCCTTGACCAGGGCCGACACGTGCAGGCTCGACTGGCGGAGGACGACCTGGATCAGGACCCCGCCGAAGGCGCCGATGGCGCCGGCGATGCCGATGACGGCCGCCGCCCGGCGCCTGAAGTCGACCACCACGACCGCAGGGTCATCGCCGGTGTCCGCCGCGTGCTTCCGGCCGAGGGCGGCGAAGATCGAGGGGATCATCTTGTAGGTCGACCCGTTGCCGAGGCCGCTGAGCAGGAAGATCACCATGAACGAGGCGAAGAAGATGCCGAAGCTGCGCTGGCGCACCCCCGTGATCGCCCCGGCGGTGAAGACAGCCATGCCGAGGAACACGGCCAGGGTGACCCTGGCGCCGCCTACCTTGTCCGACAGCCAACCGCCGATCGGCCGGGCCAGCGAACCGAGCAGCGCCCCGATGAAGCCGAGGCCGCCGAGGTAGGTGGCGATGAACGGGTGGCCGGCGAGGAACTCGGGGAAGGTGTTCTTGATCACGAGCGGCAGGGCGAAGGAGAAGCCGATGAACGAGCCGAACGTACCGATGTAGAGCACCGACATGATCCAGGTCTGCGGGCTGCGCAGCGACTGGGTGTAGGACCGGGTATCCGCCCTGGCCTGGTGCAGGCTGTCCATGAACAGCCAGGCGCCGATGGACGCGATGGCGATCAGCGGCAGGAACATCAGCCCGGCGTAGGCCAGGTGCACGTTGTGCTTGGGCAGCTTCACCAGGGCGGAGGGGATCCCGATGATGATCACCAGCGGGACGAACAGCTGGGAGACGGCGACGCCGAGGTTCCCACCCGCCGCGTTCAGGCCGAGCGCCAGGCCCTTCTTCCGCTCGGGATAGAAGAACGAGATGTTGGCCATGGACGACGAGAAGTTCCCGCCGCCGACGCCGGCGGTGGCGGCGCAGAGGAGCAGCACCCAGTACTGCGTGCCGTGCACCTGGTGGGCCAGCCACCCGCTCGGCACCAGCAGGGCCAGCAGCAGGGCGGGGATGAACAGCAGCAACGCGCTGATCGTCGTCCACGCCCGGCCTCCGAACTTCGGGACGGCGAAGGTGTACGGGATGCGGAGCAGCGACCCGATGAGGTTCGGGAGCAGGGTGAGGACGAACTGCTCGGACAGCGACATGGTGATGCCGACGTTCGCCAGGTTGATGACGACGATCGTCCAGATCACCCAGATGCAGAACCCGAGGTGGTCGGCGAGGATCGAGAAGACCAGATTGCGGGTGGCGACCTTCCGCCCCGTCGACGCCCAGAACCCCTCGTCCTCCGGGTCCCAGTGCTCGATCCAGCGGCCACGCGAGCTCGGCGCGCTGACCTGCCGTTCAGCCGAGGAACGGGCGGAGACGGTCTCGGTGGTCGTGCTCATTGGGATCCTTTCAATGTGACTGCTTTCAAGGTGGCCGTCTTTCGATGTGGCCGGTTCGATTCGACGCTTCCGCTCCTGCACCGACCGGCTCGTCGGCGCGCACGGTTCGGCCGGCACGACGACATTCGACCGCACCGATGTTTCCGGCCCGCACGGCAGGGGTGAACTGGCCGTTACACGCGATTCACGGGACGGCCCGGCATCGGAGAGCGAACCTTCACACCCCCGAAACACACGCCGTCCGGCCAGTTCCGGTGAGCGCCGGTCGGGCGTTCACCGGGCGTTCACCCGTCGCAGTGACTTCAGAAACGATCCAGTCAGGTTTCGTTCAAGCCGCCTGCGTCGGAAACCTTGCCGACACACCGGCCAGTCACGATGGAGATGTGAGCCTCGCCCCCCTCGACGGCTTCGTGGTCGGCATCACCGCCGACCGGCGGTGGTCGGAGCAGGCCGAGTTGCTGCGCCGCCGCGGCGCCGAGGTCGTGCACGGGCCATCGATCGAGACCGCCTATCTGGCCTGCGACGAAGCCCTGCGCGCCGCGACCACGTCGCTCATCGAGCGGCCGCCCAGCTACCTGGCAGCGACCACCGGCATCGGTATCCGAGCCTGGTTCGAGGCGGCCCAGAGCTGGGGCCTCGGGACGGCGCTGGCCGGTGCGCTGGCGTCGACCCGCATCGTGGCCCGGGGCCCCAAGGCTGCCGCCGCGGTGCAGGCCGTGGGCCTCGAGGTGTGGCGCAGCGCCCTCAACGAGCAGATGGACCAGGTGCTGGCCCACCTGGTGGCCGAGCCGCTCGACGGGGTGACGGTGGCCGTGCAGCTCTACGGGATGCCGGCGCCGGAGCTGACGGGGGCCCTGATCGCGGCCGGCGCCGAGGTCCGGGAGATCCCCGTCTACCAGTGGCGCACCCCGGACGACCCCGGCCCCGCCGTCCGGCTGGCCCAGGCCGCCATCGACGGCCGGCTGCACGCGGTGACCTTCACCGCCGCCCCCGCGGTGACCAACCTGTTCGCCCTCGCCGCCGACGAGGGCATCGAGGCGCCGCTGCGGGAGGCCTTCAACCACGGAGGGGTGGTCGCCGCCTGCGTGGGCCCGGTGTGCGCCCGTGGCGCGCTCGACGCCGGCGTCGAGGAACCGCTGGTCCCGTCGGTCGGCCGGCTCGGCCTGCTGGTGCGCGCCCTTTCGGAGCACCTGGTCGCCGAGCGGCGCACCCTGTCCATGGCCGGCGTCGACGTCGTGCTGCAGGGCCTGGTCGCCGTGGTGGGCGACCGGCGCGTGCGGCTGAACGGCCGGGAGCGGGCCCTGCTCGACACCCTCGCCGTCCGCCCGGGCACCGTGGTCTCCCGGCCGGCCCTGATCAGCCGGATGTGGAGCGCAACCGGCGCCGATCCCCACGCGGTCGAGGTGGCCGTCGCCCGCCTCCGTCCCCGGTTGGGCCCGGCCGGCGCCGCCCTGGTCGCGGTGCCGGGCCGGGGATATCGACTTGACCCGTAGGCCGGGGGTCCGCTTTAGCCGCTAACGCTCGATGGGCGCCTTGACCAGGTTGCCCCACTCGGTCCACGAGCCGTCGTAGTTGCGGACGGTCGGGTAGCCGAGGAGGTTCTGGAGCACGAACCAGGTGTGGCTCGAACGCTCGCCGATCCGGCAGTACACGACCACGTCGTCGTCAGGGCTCAGGCCCAGCTCGTCGGCGTAGATCCTGCGGAGGGCGTCGGCGTCCTTGAAGGTGCCGTCGTCGTTGGCCGCCTGCTTCCAGGGCTTGCTGGCCGCGCCGGGGATGTGGCCGCCACGCAGCGCGCCCTCCTGCGGGTAGTCGGGCATGTGCAGCAGCTCACCGGAGTATTCGCCGGGCGAGCGGACGTCGACCAGCTTGCCGCCCTTGCCGATGTGGGCCAGGACGTCGTCGCGGAAGGCCCGGATGGGCGCGTCGTCGCGCTCCACGACCGGGTAGTCGGCGGGCTCGGCCTTGGCCACGTCCGTGGAGAGATCGCGGCCCTCCTGGATCCACTTCATGCGCCCGCCGTTGAGCAGGCGGACATCGGCGTGGCCGAACAGCCGGAAGACCCACAGGGCGTAGGCCGCCCACCAGTTGAAGTTGTCGCCGTAGAACACGACGGTGGAGTCGCGGGAGATGCCGTTGCGGGAGCACAGGTCGGCGAAGGCCTTGCCGTCGACGTAGTCGCGGTTGACCTGGTCGTTGAGGTCGAGGTGCCAGTCGACCTTGACCGCGCCCGGGATGTGGCCGGTGTCGTAGAGCAGGACATCCTCGTCGGACTCGACGATGACCAGACCGGGGTCGTTGAGATGGTCGGCCAGCCATGCGGTCGTGACCATCAGCTCGGGCTTGGAGTACTGGGTGAGCTCGGGAGAGTTGTCGGTGGCAACCGAGGGCATAGGGGCATCCTCCTGGACGTCGTGTGGTCGGGTCCCACCCTACCGCCGAATCCCGACTTGGACAGTCAAGAATCGGCCGGTCGAGCGACGGCCCGCGTGGGATCATGGACGGCATGTCCAACCACGAGGGCGCCCCGACGCAGGCGCCGCCCGCCCTGCAGCGGATCGTCGAGCTGTTCGGCGGCGCTCCGAAGGAGCTGCGGCTGCAGGCCCTCCTCGAGTACTCGAGGAAGGTGCCGCCGCTGCCCGCCGACCTGGCCGGTCACCGCGAGCTCATGGAGCAGGTCCCCGAGTGCGCCACGCCGTTCTTCCTGGCCACCGAGATCGACGACCAGGAGCGGGTGCACCTCCACTTCGACGTGCCGGACCAGGCCCCCCCCACCCGGGGCTTCGCCGGCATCCTCCACACCGGCCTCGACGGGGCGACGGCCGAGGAGGTGCTGGCCACCCCCAACGACTTCTACACGAAGATGGGCCTCGCCGAGGCCATCTCCTCACAACGCCTCCGGGGCATGGCCGCCATCCTCGCCCGCCTCAAGCGCCAGGTGCAGGCCCACGTCGA
>JALYYN010000519.1 GCA_030946525.1 Actinomycetota bacterium
AGGGCGCCGACTTGGATCACGACGTCGCCGCGCCGGACAGTGGTCGCATCGGGGGCAAGCGCGGTGTAGCCGCCTTCGTAGCCCTTCGGCTCGAGGACCACGTCGACAGGGCCCACCGCGGTCAGGACTCCGACTGCGATCGAATCGCCGAGGAAGTGCCGCGCCTCCAGAGCGCCGTCGATCTTCATCCCTCCGGGGACCTCCTCGACCCGCCACCGGGGCTGCAGGGAGTTGAGGGCGGCGGCCAGACGATCGAGGTTGTCGCGGTTGCGATCGGGGACGACGTCGACGTCGAGCGTCTCAAGGGGCACCCCGTTGAGCCGGGCGACCTGGCTCCCGAACACCACGTAGCGGACGCCGAAGTCGTTGAGGACCCGGCACAGCTCCTCGAGTTGGCGGTCAGGGTCGATCGGCGACGGGTTGGCCACGTCGGTAGTGCTCCCGTATGCCCGAGCGGACCCGCTCGATCCGCGCCCAGTAGTCGTGCTCCGCGGGCGTCCTCGGCTCGTGGTGCCCGCCGGGCGGGAGGTGGAGGTCGTGCTCGTGGCCTTCGTCCCACCACTCGGGCCGGGGCGGCTGCGTGGCGCGCACGAGCGTGAGCCACTGGCTGTAGAGCACGTCGTGAGTCCCGACGCCAGCCTCAATGGAGGCGAGCCACTGCGGGTCGACCCCCGCCCTGGTCGCCACCTCCTCGACGGTCATGCCGGCCCGCTCGCGCATCGAGCAGAGCTGCTCGCCGGCGTGGGCTGGCTCTGAGGGCACATCTCAAGGGTATGCCCCACGGCTCCGCGATGGAGGTCGACGAGGAGGCTGGACGCCTTGCGGCCAGGGCGAACACGTCGACCTGATCCGATGCCGGGAGCCCCTCAGCCGCGTTGATCTCGTCCCCACCCCACCCAGAGCTCGCCCGGCTCGGGACCGGTCCCCTACGACGCCAGGCGTCCGGGCTGCAGGCTCTCCAATGTGCGCCCCTCCTACCGCTTACCTAACGTCCCTGCGCCGAGGCGATGACGTCACCGGACCGGCGGTCTGGGATGCCGCGGCGCAACCGCTATCGGCCGTCTTATGGGATGCGTCAGCGCGGACCAGTCAGACGGGCACGATTCGGACATTGGGATGGTCGGCAGCGAGGAGCTCAAGGTCAGCAGGATCGTGGGTGAGAATGAGTCCGCCGCCGAGCCGAACCGCTGTGGCTACCACCAGGGAGTCGATAGCCAACTCGCTGTCTCGACCTGCTGCCGCCAGGAGGTGGCCGGCGATCCTGGCTATCCGCACTCCCGTTGTCACCACCCGAGCGAATCCGCGACCGAGCACGTGGTCGATCGCCTCGTCCGTTCCCGCGCCCCGGTAGAGCTCGACGAGGACGGCCGACGGGACGCGTACCGGGTGGTTCCGGCGCTCGGCGCTCCGCAACGCAGCCCTGACCCGCTCGTGACGCCGAAGGTCGTTCCTGGGGCGGGCGAGGGCAGACAGCGCCTCGGTGTCGAGGATCAGGACGGCCAAAGCGCGTCGTAGTGCTCGATGAGCTCATCGGGGACACTGCCGTACTCGTCGTCGAGCCTGTCGAGATAGCTGGCCAGGGCATCGCGTTCGAGCTCGTGCTCAACGGCTCGTGCCACGAAGCCGCTCAGGCCTCGGTCGCCGACGTGCTCCTCGACACGGGCCGCGAGTTCCTCTTCGACGCTCACCGACCACTTGCGGACCACCATGCGCTCATCCTACCAAAGTAGGAATTGGGGGCAACGGACCGAAGAATGGACGCTGAGGCGCGCCCATGGCCGGCGTTGTGGGACACGCCGATTGAACCGCGTCGTCGGGTTACTGGGACGAGGCAACGCGGGCATCCAGTAGCCGCGGTTACCAAACAGTACGTTCGAGGTCTGGTAGCCCGAGCCGGGCGCATAGGGACGAGTTGAGGGCGACTCCGGCCCCTGCCCGGGCGAGTGGGTCGCCAAGCAGGAGCTCGCAGCACTGTCCAGGTTCAGCGTCCCCAAGTCCATGCGGCGGGAGCCGGGCACGCACGGTCGATCGTGCAGGGCAAAAAGGGCATCGAGTACATCCGATACGGCGAGTCCAGCGAAATAGGCAGCGGCACTCGGATCTCCAGAGAAGACGGCCCGCTGAAGCTTTGCCCGTGAATGCCAAAGGTTGGTGGCAAGCTCCGTCTTGACCTCCTCGGATGTGACGAACTCGGTAAGGAGCGCTGCCGCCTCTTCGATCAGGCCGTGGAGGGCGCCATC
>JALYYN010000498.1 GCA_030946525.1 Actinomycetota bacterium
CGTCGGCGACGGTCGGCTCCCCCATGGCCTGGTGCCACAAGGAGATCGGTAGTTGGCTGGTGATGATCGTGGAGCGCAGCCCGGCGCGGTCCTCGATCACCTCGAGGGTGTCGGCGGCCTGGTCGGCGGTGAGGGGCCTGAGCAAGAAGTCGTCGACCACCAACACGTCGATGCGCGCCCAGGCGGCGGTGAGCCGGGCGAAGCGGCCGTCTGCTCGGGCTATGGCCAGCTCATCGAGCATGCGGCTCGCCCGCAGGTACAGCGCCGTGTGACCTCGGCGGATGGCGGCATTGGCCAGGGCGCAGGCGAGGAAGGTCTTGCCCACCCCGGTCGGGCCGACGACGGCGACGTTGTGACGGGCCTTCACCCAGGCGCACTCGGCGAGACCGAGGATCACCGGCCTGTCGAGGCCCCGTGCTCGGCGGAAGTCGAGGTCTTCGACCACCGCGTTGGTTCGCAGCTTGGCCGACTTGAGGTAGCGGGCGAGCCGGCGATCCTCGCGCTCGGCCAGCTCGGCATCGACGAGCAGTCCCAGGCGCTCGTCGAAGCTGAGCGCCTGGTGGGCGGCCGAGGCGGCCTGGTCGGCGAGCCCGGCCGCCATGGCGGGCAGCTTGAGGGCGTGCAGTCCCTCGATCGTGGGGTGGTTGAGCATGCGATGTCCTTTCGTCATTGGTAGTAGCCCGGGCCTCGGAGATTGCCGTGGTCGGGATGGCCCCGGGCCGGTCGTTCAGGCGGGAGGGGTTGGCGGTCGAGACCGTTCTTGAGGATCGACTCGACCGAGCGGTAGCTGAGGGCGCGCACGGCCAGGGCGCGCTCGGCGGCCGCCTCCAGGCGGTCCTTGCCGTAGCGCTCGCCGAGTCGGACGATGCCCAGAGTCGAGCGGAAGCCCTGCTCGGGATGGGGCCGGGCCGCCATGATCGCCTCGACCAGCTTGGCGGAGGCGGGGCCGGTCTTGGCCGCCCACGCCACGATGCGCGACGGCGTCCACTCGCCGTGACGGCGATGCGACTCGGGCATGTGGGCCGGGTCGGTCGAGTAGCCGGGGCGGTAGCGGCGCACGTGGCTGGCGACACGACGGTGACGATGGAACACCTCCACCGTCGCCGCCGACGCCCGGAGGTCCACGTGCTCGCCGACGAGACGGTGCGGGACCGAGTAGTAGTGGCGATCGGCTCGGATCTCGACGTGGTAGTCGATGTTGACCTTCGCACGGCGCCAGGTGGCGAACTCGTAGCGCTCGGGCGGCAACGGTGCCAGGGCGGGACGGTCGAGCAGCTCGAAGACACTTCGACGAGACCCGTCCAGCTTCTTGAATGGCCGGTCGTTCACCCACTCGACGAGACGGGCGATCTCGGCGTTCGCCTCGCCCAGGTCGGTGAACCGCCGGTCCCGCAGACGGGCCATGATCCAGCGCTCGGCGAGCAGCACACCCCCCTCGGCCTTGGCCTTGTCCCGGGGCTTGTAGGCCCGAGCGGGGATGACGGCGACCCCGTAGTGAGCGGCCATCTCGGAGTAGGTGGCATTGACGTCGGGCTCGTAGCGATGCGGGCGAGTCACCCCCGAGCGCAGATTGTCACAGACCACGATCGCCGGACAGCCCCCCAGGTGCTCGAAGGCATGGACGTGGCCGGTGACCCAGTGCAGCAGCTCCTGGGAGCGCAGCGCCTCGGCGTAGAGGTAGCCCGAGGCACCCAGCGCGGCGACGAAGAGCTCCGCCTCGAAGGCCACCTCGCCGGTGCCCTCGTCATAGATCGGGATCCGCCGGCCGGCGAAGTCGACGAAGAGCTTCTCGCCCGCTGTGTGCTCCTGGCGCATAACCACATCGACACCGCGCCGCCACCGGCGGTACAACTCGCAGAACTGGCTGTAGGCGTGGCCGTCGGGGAACGACTCCTTGTGCTCGAGCCACAGCAACATGAGCGTCACATGCGGTCGTCGCAGCTCGAGGTGAACCTTCGCCCAGTCCGGCGTTGGACGGGGCTCGCTCGACGGGGCGACCGGAGGGAACAGCAGCGACTCCAAGGCGTCGTCGTCCACGCTCTCGGGTAGCGGCCAGCCCAGCCCTGCCGCCTTCGCCCGCCGGAGGTGATCGGCCACGGTGCTATGCGGAACCCGCGCCGCGGCCGACACCTGGCGCAAGCTCAGCCCCTCGCCGAGGCTCAAGCGGAGAACATCACGGACCTTTCGCATGGTGATATGGGGCCGGGGCATGGGCTCCCTCCTCGAATGTCTTGGTCGACATTTCGAGTCAAGGGGCCCAGCCCCACCTCACGCCAACACCTACGCCGACCTCCCACTCACCTCGGGTGTACGAAAACACCGGAATCGGTGTACGGATTCGCCCGGAATCGGTGTACGAAAACCACCGGAGCCATCACCCACCAACGCTTCGATCTCGACTGGGCGTGCTGCGTGCAGGCGTTGGCGGTGGACTAATCTAATAGCGGGGACGGCGCCCGTAGCGGCTGGAGATGCCCCAGGAATCGTCGGTAGTAAGGCAAAGTCCTGACACTCGCCGAGGCATGAGACTTCAACCGGGTTTTCTGGTTGGTGGCTGGCTCCGTGGAGGCCGAACGCTGCCAGTGACCGTAGCCGGGTTGGGGGGTGAGGGCGGGGATGGCCGCGCAGTCGTATGAGCTGTTGTTGCGCGTTCGTCGATGGCCCGGCTGGAGGGGGTGACGGTGGCGCGACGGCATGGCTCCCTCGTGACCAGCGGAGCTTCTGTTGGCGATTTTCCGGTGGCAACCGGAGCGCAGCGGAGGGCGGCAGCAGGGGGTTCGGGGGGGAGCCCCCCGAGGGGTCCGGCGAGGGGAGTGTCACGCTGACCCCGGCAGGGCCCGGGCACCACACGCCCAGGTCCAACATGGGCGTTAGCGATGAGGAGAACGTCACTCGTGGCACGAGACGATGCTCGTCGGGCTGGTCCGCTTGTCCTTCAGGCGCGACCGGTCTCGTCGGTCCGAGAGCGAAGCGAGCGACTTCGTCCGCCCCTATGTTGGAGCGCGACGTTCTCGGCCACCCCGGCCTGCCGGCGCCTATAGGCCGCCTGGCGGCACGCCGAGTCGCAGAACCGGCCGGGCGAACCTGGTCTTGGGTTGGCGAACAGCCCGGCGATGGCGGTGGTCACCGTCCGCCCGCAGCAGCCGCACGTGAAGCCTTCCCGCTCGGGGGCGGCCGAAGCGTAACGCATTGCGGGGTCCGCGCCCATCAGGCCACCAGCGCGAAACGGGCCGGTGCGGGCGTATCGGCCTGGTCGGGTTCGGGACGGGCCCACCGGCCGTGGGAGTATTTGCGTCCGAGCTTGACCATGAGCATCCCTCTCACCCCGGGGACCGACCAGCGCACCCCGACGTCGGTGCGGCGGTTCATCTCTCGCATGACCCGCTCCAACACCCCCGTGGCCAGCTCTGGGCGGCCCTTGTCGCCGAAGAGCAGGCGGCCGGCGCCGGGGTGGGTCAAGAACGTGAGGGCGTGGGGGCCGGCATTGGCCAGGTGGGTGGCCGCGGCAGTCGCCCCCACGGCGGTGGCATGGTTGAGCAGGTCGCTGTAGGCGTCGGCGGCGGCCCCGAGGTCGCCGGTGGCATACGCGTCGATGAGCAAGGCGTGCAGGCGGGCTCGCAGGTCGTCAGCGACCGCTGCGGGGAGCCGGTCGATGTAGCGGGCCACGGAACGGGTCTGGCGCTCCAGGTGGAACAGGCACCGCTGGATCGGCGCTTGGGGGAAGACCGTCTCGGCCAGATCGGTGATGACCTCCTCGCCATCGACGATGACCAGGCCGGGCCGGATCCCTTCGAGCAGTTCGGCCATCGCCGACCACGGCTCCCCCACAGTGGCGCCAAGCAGTCGGGCCTCGACCACGACCCGCTTGCCCTCGTAGCGGCGAGCAACCAGGCCGACGGCCAGGTGCAACTCGACACCGAGCTTCTTGTCCCCGGCACGCACCCCCGTCCCGTCCAAGAGCAGGACCGGCACCGAGACCTCCTCGGGCCCGAGGCGCTCGGGGGCCAGGGCCAGAGTGTCACGGCGGATGGTCCGGGCCGAGATCTCGATTCCGGCCAGCTCGGAGAGCAGCCGGGACGCCTTGGCGTAGGCGACCTCGACCGCCAAGCCCGCGGCCAGCTCTCCCAGCGCCTCGGTGCGCCGCTGATGGGGTCGCAGGCCCAGAAGCTCCACCGCAGGAACGAAACGCCGGCCACAGGCCCGACACGCCACCTGCCATGCCTCCATCCGGGTCCGGCCCGCCGCGGTCGTCACCGTCCGGCCCCCCGGGCGCTGCCCGCGACGGCGGAACCCCCGGCGGCTCCCACACCCCGTGCAACACCACGGCGCCTCGGGCTGCTCCGCGTCCCCCAGAGGAAACCCGAACGGGCCGATCACCGTGTCGAAGAGCTCGACGGTCAACGTCTTAACCGCCGCGGCGACCAACTCGCCCGGTGCCCGACGGGCGAACTCCAGCGCCGCCTGCTCCAACTGATCCAGATCGACGATCCCGTCCATCTCGACATCGACACGGAAACTACGCTGTGTGGTGGGCACGAGGGCTCCTTCTGCTTGCTAGGCGATTGAAGCCCTCGTGCCTACTACGAACGAACTACACGCGTGTCATGAGTTCGCCTTGCTACCGAA
>JALYYN010000499.1 GCA_030946525.1 Actinomycetota bacterium
GCGAGCTGTCCAAGCGGGGGACCGGCCACACCATCTACATCCTCGACGAGCCCACCACCGGCCTCCACTTCGAGGACATCCGCAAGCTGCTCACCGTGCTCAGCCGGCTGGTCGACCAGGGCAACACCGTGCTGGTCATCGAGCACAATCTCGACGTCATCAAGAGCGCGGACTGGGTGGTCGACCTGGGTCCCGAAGGGGGCGACGGCGGCGGCATGGTGATCGTCGAGGGACCTCCCGAGGTGGTCGCCAAGACCCGGGAGAGCTACACCGGACAGTTCCTGGCCCCCGTGCTGGCCCGGTAGCCGACGAGGCGGTCGATGCCGGCGGGCAGGAAGCAGGCCAGGGCGGGACCGAACACCAGCCCCCAGTACTCCCGCCCGATCAGCACCGTCAGCGGCACCATGACGGCGGCGAAGGGGAGCAGCAGGCGGGCGGCGGCATCCTGCCCCCACCGTGCGACGAGGCCGGCCGACCCCAGGGCGAGCCCGGCCACGCCGATGAGCCAGCCCAGCGGGCGGTCGGACGGCCCGATGGCGTCGAGGACGTACCGCACGCTCAGGCCGTGGCTGGCGCCGAAACCGGCCTCCCGGCCCTGGGCGCTGAGAATGCCCCGGGTCAGGTCGGCGTGCACGAGGGCGAGCACGGCGACGACGCCCAGCGCCACCAGCCACGGCCGCCGCCGGGGGGCGACGACGAGGCCGATCACCAGGGCCAGCACGTAGAGTTCCCTGAGCCCGGCGGCCACGGCGAGGGCGGCGGCCGCCGCCGCCCAACGTTCGTGCCGCATGGCCAGGGCGCCGCCGAGCAGGAACGGGACGCCCCACAACTCGGTGTGCAGGAACAGGACCGGCGACGCCCCGAGCATCCACATTCCGGACAGGACGACCGCCACCGGCCCGCCGTAGGCATGCAGCGGCCGGGCCAGTCGCCAGGCCAGGGCCATGGTGGCCAGGTAGACCGTCCCCACCAGGTACCGCCACCACGGCGGCGGGAACCGGGCCAGCACCAGGTAGAGCGTGGGCGGCCGGACGGAGCGGATCTGGCTGGGCGCAGCGCCCTCCTTGGCTACCAGGGCGTCCCGCATGGCGGGGTAGTAGCCCCGGCCGTCCCGCATGGCGGTGAGGGTGTCGTGAAACACGACCTCGTCGACGTCCACCGTCCGGTAACCGGTACGGACGCCCAGGGCGACGGCGACGGCCGTCAGCAGGATGATCGCCAGCACGGCGATGCGGTCGGGCCGGTCAGTCAAGGGCCGGCGCCGCGGCCGGGCGGCCCACGAGGACCGCGGTCGCCACGGCGAGGAGCATGAGCGTGGACCGCGTGCCGCCGAAGTCGTCACCCAGCACCGCCCCGCTGCACACGGTGAGGAAGGCCATCTGCACGGCGACGACCCAGCGGAGCGCCACCGGGCCGCGCCGGCGGATCAGGACTGCGCCACCCAGCACGAAGGCGGCCACGCTGGAGGCCATGCCGATCAGCTCCCGGCCGTGCAGCCATCGGGTCCGCACCGCGTCCAGGAGGCCGGTGAGCGGCAGGACCAGGTGCTCCGAGGGCAGGCCGCCGGCGGGTACCCAGAGCCGGACGACCACCATCCAGGCCGCCAGCCCGAGGACGGGGAGGGCGACGAGGGGTAGGTCCTGCTTCCGGCGCCGGGCCAGGACCAGGGCCAGCGGTACCAGGATCGTGGTCTCCTTGGTCAGGGCGGCGGCGATCGCCGCCACCCAAGCCACGACCGGGCGGCCGCGCAGGGTGGCGACCACCGTTACCAGGCAGAGGGAGACGGCCAGTCCGTCGGCCACGCTGCTGGTCAGGGCCCACACCGACCCGGGAAGGAGCGGGTAGAGCAGGGCCAACCACGGCGGGCCCCGCAGGAGCTCGGCCAGCGATCCCATGGCCAGCGCGCCCACGAACAGCCCGGCCAGGCTGACGGCGGCGAAGGCCACGATCAGTCCGGGGCCGCCGCCGGCGGGGTGGAGCAGCCAGGCCAGCGCCGGGTACAGCGGGCGTTGGTAGCGGTACTGGGGGCGATCGAGATCCGGCGCCACCGCGGCGGGATGGAGCGGGTTCCGGGCGATGGCGTAGAACTGCTGGCCGTCGAGCCCGACCTCGTCGGGCGCCACGTCGTGCGGGAAGTCCCGTGCGATGAGAGCGGCCCCCGGCCCCCTCGACCCGGCCCGGATCGGCCGCAGGATCCCGTGGCCGCTGGCCCGGACGTCGAGGAGCAGGAAGCCGAGGGCCAGGACCGTCCCGGCGACGGCCCATGCCAACCGGGGACCACGTCGACCCGGACCAGCGCCCCGGACCGGCCGTGCCGGACGTGCCGTGGGTTCCAGCGTCAGCCCGCCCCGTAACGCCACGTCGTGGATATCGACCGGTCGCGGAGCGGGCTTAACCCCCGGCGCCGAACTGTCGACATTGAGACCATGGCGGCCCGGCTGGTCACTCGGGCGCCTGCGCCGGAAGAGGAGCGACCGGCGCGGCACCGGCCGTTCTGGCTGCTGCTGGGCCTCGCCGCCCTGCTCTTCGTCGCCTTCGCCGGCCGCGTCATCCCGGCCCCGTTCGGTGACTCCCACGACGGGCGTAACGCCGGGGTCTGGGCTTCCGGCAGTCGCGCCCTGCTGGCGCAGGGGCCGTTCGAATCGCGACTGGGGACCCGCAGCCCCGAGAACGGGGTCTACGCCAACCACCCGCCGCTGCTCTACGTCGAGACCGCGCTGTTCCAGGCCGTCGGCGGCGACTCGCCCGCCGTGACCCGGGCGCCGGCCTGGCTCGGCAGCCTGGCCGTGCTCGCCCTCCTCGCCGCGCTGTTGCTCGACGCCGGTCTCCATCCGACCGCAGTGGGCGCCTCGGTCGTCCTGGTGGCGGCCACGCCGATGTTCCTCGTCTACGGCGCCATGCTCGACACCCCGGTGACGTCGCTCCCGTTCGCTCTGGCCGTCCTGTTGTGCCGGCAGCGGGTCCTGCGGGGGCGACGGGTGCCGTGGCCGCTCGCCGCCGGTCTCACCGCTGCGGCGGTCCTGGCCGGCTGGCAGTCGCTGGTGGTGGCCGCCGTGGTCGGCGGGTGGGCGCTCCTCGGCCTGAGGCGAGGGTCGGGCGACAGGACGTCCGACGCCGCCTTCGCCGGCGGGGCGCTGGCGGGCGCCGTCCTCCTGTTCGTCTGGGTGGTCTGGGCGTTCGGTGGGACCCTCGCGCCCCTCTTCGACCAGTTCCGCCTGCGCACCGGGGAGACCGTGCCCGTCCCGCTGGGCTCGCTCGCCAGTGCCCTGCGTGGGGACGTGACGACGATGTTCGGTATCGCCGCCGTGCTGGGGGCGGCCGGGCTGATCGTCGCCGTGCGTGACCGGCGGACCAGGATGCTGGCGGCGGTCGCCCTGGCGGTGACGCTCCCGTACCCGGTCGTGTTCCGTTCCGGAGCCGTCAACCACGACTACTGGACGTACTGGTTCCTGCTGCCCATCGCCATCGGCCTGGCGGCCGGCGTCGACCGGCTGCTGGCCGGGAGCGGCACCCGGATCCGTCGGGAGCGGCTCGTGGCGGCAGCGGCGACCGCAGTGGCCGTGGTCCTGATCGCCGGCCTGTGGTCGCGGCCGGACGCGCCGTTGTGGGCGATCCTGCAGGGGCGGCCGGCCGGCGCCGTCGCCGCTGCGTCGACGCTCCCGCCCGGCCAGGAGGTCGTCTGGTACATGGGCGCGGTGGGAAGACCGGCGGCGTGGCTCGCCCTGGCCACCGGCAAGCCGGCGGTCGCCGTCGCGACCGCCGATCGCACCGGGCTGGCCGAGGCCCATCCGCGCGACCTTGTCTTCGTCGGCCGGCTGCGATGCATCGCCGGGGAGCCGCACGTCGACTACGCGTACGAGACAGCCACCGATCTGCTCAACCGCCCTCCGGAGATCCCCGACTGCGGGCAGGGTCGGTGAGGCGGCGCTCAACCCGGACGGGCCATCGGTCGATGTAGATGCTGTGGGGTGGACAGCGGTGCGGCCGCAGGACCGGTAGGGCGCATGCGACGTTTCGCCCGCCCCCTTCTCGTCGCCGGCACGATCCTCACCGTCCTCGGGCTCAGCAAGGCCCACGCCGAGGCCCACGGCTACGACTACACGGCCTCGTCCCGCTTCACGTGGTCGCTGGCCTTCACCGGGCTGCTCGTCGTGGCTGCGTACGGCGCCGGACTTCCCGAGGTGCCCAGGACCAGGCGGGCCGCCCTGCTGGCGGCCGCCGGCTCGACCGCCGCCGCCGCCCTGGCGTTCGCGGTCCTGCAACTGGTCCTCGGCTCGAGCCTGCTCCCCCGGTTCGTCCTCTTCGGCGCCCCCGCCGTACTCGTGCCCTTCGCCGTGCTCTGCTCCACGCTGTCGAGGGACGGGCGGGCCTGGGACGGCCAGCGCGACCGGGTGGTCGCCGTCGCCGACCTGGACGAGAGCTTCCATCTGGCCCGGGACCTCGACGGGCAGCCCGAACGACCGGCGGTCCTGGCCTGCGTGCTGCGCCCGGACGAGGCCGTCGGCGACGGCAGCCGCCAGCCTCTGGTCGACGCGGTGCGGTCCGCCGGCGCCACCGCCGTCGTGCTCGACCGGGCGGCGTTGGCCGAGGAGTCGATCGTGGCCCAGGCTGCCGCCCTGCACGAGGCCGGTGTCCGCATCCGGACGCTGTCGCTCTTCTACGACCAGTGGCTGGGCAAGCTACCGCTCTCGGAGCTCGAGCGCATCTCGCTGCTGTTCGACATCGGCGAGCTCCACCGGACGCACTACGGGCGGGTCAAGCGCATGCTCGACGGCATCGGCGCTGCCGCCGGCGTCGTCCTCCTGGCCGGCGTCACGCCGGTCGTGTGGCTCGGGAACAAGCTCGGAAACCAGGGCCCGCTGCTCTACCGCCAGGCGCGGGTTGGCAAGGGCGGCCGCGAGTTCGAGATCCTGAAGTTCCGGACCA
>JALYYN010000542.1 GCA_030946525.1 Actinomycetota bacterium
TGGGCCGGGGGGTCGCCCGGGGTGAGCTGCGTCCCGACGTCGATCTCGACATCGTCGCCGACGCCCTGGTCGCCGTGCTCCACCACCGCCTGCTCATCACCGGCCAGGAGGTCGACGAGGGCCTGCCCGAGCGCCTGGTCGACCTGCTGTGGCGCGGGGTGGCGGCGGATTAGTCAGGCCGGGTAGTAGCGCCTTCCCGCTGCTGTCCAACGGTGGACCGCCGGAGCGGTACGACGTCACCGTCGACTGCGGGTTCCTTGGCAGCGGCGCCCGCGATGCGTTCGAGATTGTCACCCGCGCGATCCCGGCGACCGGTAGCGGCAGGGTCAGGGCCTGCTCCGGTCGCCGCCCCCGAGGCGACCGGCGTCCACTTCTTCTTGCGTCTCGGCTGCCGGGGCACGGTCGTCGAGCTGGTGGCCCGGCCTCGTGCCCGGGGACTCCCGACGCGCGCCGAGGCGGTCCGCGCCGGCGGCTCGAGAAGGAGATGGCCGAGCGACTCCTGGGCATGGCGCCGGAGGAGGTCTACGACGCCGCGCTCCTCTGATCTGACGAGCGCGCCGACACCCATTTGGAACTCCTGACACGCTGACACGTGAATTTTCGGGGGGGAGCCCGTGGTGCAGTCGAACGGCCTGATGCTCTCATTGGTCGGGAGGTCCGATGAGCGGGGATCGGTGGTAGTCGCAGACGAGCGGTGTGAGGGCTTCCTCGCCCGGGAGCGGGAGCATCTCGCCCGGGCGTTCGTGGCCGCATTCGGCGTCGAGCGGGGCCAGGAGGCGCTCGCCGAGGCCATGTCGTACGCGTGGGAGCACTGGGAGAGGGTCGAGGCGATGCAGAACCCTGTCGGGTACCTCTACAGAGTGGGCCAGAGCCGATCCCGGCGCCGGCGTCGTGCCTGCCTGTTCCCGAGCGCGGCCGACGCGGGCACGCCCTGGGTCGAGCCCGGACTGCCTCGGGCGCTCGGCGGGCTGACGAGCCGGCAGCGCGTCGCCGTCGTCCTCGCCCACGGCTACGGCTGGACCCACCGGGAGATCGGCGACCTCCTCGGCATCCGGCCGACGACGGTGCAGAACCACATCGATCGGGGCGTCGCCAGGCTCCGGTCCTCTCTGGGAGTGACGCTCGATGACCGATGACCCTCGCGCCCAACTGCGTGACTACGTCGACGGACTGACCCGACAGGTCCTCGACGGATCGCCCGCCCTGTCAACGCCGCGCCCGCCCAGCCCGCGGGCGGCGCGCCGCCGGGGGAGGGTGCTCCTCGCCGCCATGGCGGTCGTCCTCGTCGCCAGCGCCGCAGTGTTCACGGCGGCCGGCGGAGGCTCCAGTCGCCGGGTTGTGGCCGCGGGTGGCGAGCCGTTCGTGCCACCCGTGTCGATCGAGGGGGGCAAGGTGCACATGCCCATCGTGTTCCCGGACGGCTCCAGCGTGGAGCTCGCCTATCCGGGCGACCTCGACGTGGCCGGGCTCGGCTTCTACCCTGAGGCCGCCGTCCACTACGCACCGTACGGTGAGGGCCCCGACCGGCCGGACCGGGCGTCGGCCTCGCCCTGCTGCGACCGGCGTCTCACCATCGAGCGCGGCACCATCCGCCAGGTCATGGGGGGCCGCACCCCGACCAAGGTCTACCGGGGGGCGAGGGGCCACGATGTCCTCTTCTTCGACTCCACGGCCGTCGACCCCTCCCTCCCCGATTTCCCCCAGCTGGCCTTCCAGTTCGGCGGCTGGACGGTCCTGGCCTTCGACTACCCGGCCTCGGAGCCAAGCAGGGGGACGCGGATGACCGATCAGCAGCGTGCCGTCTTCGCCGCCAGCCTGGATGGTCGCGAGGACGGTCAGGGCTTCCTCCGCCTCGAGCCCCGGCGCCCGCTGTGCCTACAGACCGTCATCGACGGCCCGAACGGTGCGCTCGGCGGCGATGGCCCGTCCGCCACCCGGACCATCTGGTTCTACCTGGCCGGGCTCCCCCGGGTGCCGGGCGGCGTCGTCCCCGACCGATTGGAGGCGTCGTTCAGCGACGCCCTCCGCCCGATCCAGGACCGGATCACGATGGTGAACGTCCGGCAGGACACGCAGTGGCGGTGCTGACCAGTTCACAGAACGTGACCGGGAGGAAACCGGCCGTTCACGCCTGACCTCTAGCTTGCGGACATGCAGACCTTCGTGGTGCGGGTGTGGGTGCCCGACCGTCCGGGCGCGCTCGGGCAGGTGGCCAGCCGCATCGGCGCGGTCCGCGGTGACGTGGTCGGCATCGACATCCTCGAACGGGGGGCGGGACGGGCCATCGACGAGCTGGTGGTCGAGTTGCCCGACGCCAGCCTGGTCTCGCTGCTCCTGGCCGAGATCGACCAGGTGGACGGCGTCGACGTGGAGGACGTCCGCCCGGCCCCGGCCGAGCTGATCGACCCCCGCCTCGACGCCCTGGAGACGGCGGCCGTGCTGGTCGGCGCCTCGTCCCATCAGGACCTCCTCGACTCGCTGGTGGCCCACGCCCGCCGCGACTTCGGCGCCGAGTGGGCGGTGGTGGTGGACCTGGACGAACGGGTCCTCCTCGCCTCCCACGGTGCGCCGCCCCCGCCGGGCTGGCTGGTGGCCTTCGTGGCCGGCAGCCAGTCGTCGGCGGCGGTCGCGTCAGGTGAGTGCGGCCCCGACGACGTGGCCTGGGCCGCCCTCGCCGGTTCCTCCCTCGCCCTGCTGCTCGGTCGCCAGGGCCGCCCGTTCCGCTCCCGCGAGCGTCACCAGCTCGCCGCCCTCGCCCGCATCGCCCAGCACGTCATCGTGATCCTGCGGGCCACCCTTCCCGCCGCGGTCACCGCCTCCCGACGATGACGGCCCCAGCCACACGAAAGGCCCACCCCATGACCTCCAGCTCTTCCCATCCCGTCCGCTGGGACCGTGACCCCGCCCGGCTGGCCACCGGTGTCCCCGAACGGCAGCGGTCGCCCCGCCGAGGTCCGGCGTTCCGCGTCGCCAGACTGGCCGCCACCCGGCACAAGCTGAAACAGGGCTGGGCCGGGGCCCCGCGGCGGGGCCGGCCCCGGCCGATCTCCGGGTCGGAGTAGGGACGTTCAGGCCCAGGCCCGGGACCGCTCCACGGCGCGATGCCAGGTGGCGTGGCGGCTGTCGACGACCGACCGGGGGGCGCGGGGTAGGAACTCCGCGTCCCGCCGCCACAGCCCGGCCACCTCCTCCGGAGACGACCACACCCCCTCGGCCAGCCCGGCCAGGAAGGCGGCGCCCAGGGCGGTCGTCTCGCGGACCACGGGCCGGGCGACAGGCACCCGGAGCTGGTCGGCCTGGATCTGCAGGAGGAGGTCGAGGACCGAAGCCCCGCCGTCCACCCGCAGCTCGGTCACGGTCCGGCCGGTGGCCGCCGTCATGGCGTCGACCACGTCGCGCGTCTGGTGGGCCATGGCCTCCACTGCGGCCCGGGCCAGCTGGGCCCGCCCACTGCCCCTCGTCAGGCCCACGATGGTCCCGCGGGCGTCGGGGTCCCACCACGGGCTGCCCAGGCCGGAGAAGGCAGGGACGAAGGCCACGCCGCCGGAGTCGCGGACGGATTCGGCCAGGGGACCGATGTCGGCGGGGGACTCGATGATGCCGAGCCCGTCCCGCAGCCAGGTGACCGCCGCGCCGGTGGCGAAGATGGACCCCTCCAGGGCGTAGACCGGCGCCGTCCCGGGCAGCGCCCAGGCAATGGTGGTGAGCAGGCCTTCGGCCGGTTCGGGACAGCGGTCGCCGACGTTCATCAGCACGAACGACCCGGTGCCGTAGGTGTTCTTGGCCATGCCCGGCTCCAGGCACGCCTGGCCGAAGAGGGCGGCCTGCTGGTCGCCGGCCACGGCACTGACCGGGACGCCCCTGAGATCCGGAATGGCCGCGGTCACCCCCAGGCGGCCGCTCGTGCGGCGCACGTCGGCCAGGGCGAACATGGGTATCCGGAACAGGTCGCACAACTCGGTCGACCAGCCGCCGTGGCGGATGTCGTAGAGCATGGTCCGGCTGGCGTTCGACGGATCGGTGGCGAAGGTCCGGCCCTCGGTCAGCTTCCAGAGGATCCACGAGTCGACGGTGCCCAGGGCCAGGCGGGGACCGGGCGACACCCGGCCCTCGGTCAACAGCCAGGCGAGCTTGGACGCGGAGAAGTACGGGTCGAGGACCAGGCCCGTTGCCCGCCGGACCAGATCCAGATGGCCCTCGTCCTCCATGCGCCCGCAGCGCTCGGCCGTCCGCCGGTCCTGCCAGACGATGGCCCGGTGCAGGGGCCGGCCGCTGCGGCGGTCCCAGGCCACCACCGTCTCCCGCTGGTTGGTGATCCCGATGGCCGCGACCGGGACGTCGAGGGCGGCGCGCAGCTCGGCCAGCGTGGCCTGGACCGCGGTCCAGATCTCCTCGGGGTCGTGCTCGACCCACCCCGGTCGGGGGTAGTGCTGGGTCAGCTCCCGGTAGGACCAGCCCGCGGGCCGGCCCTCCTCGTCGACGGCGAGGGCCCGGACACCGGTCGTGCCCGCGTCGATGGCGACGATCACCGACACGGCACGCCCTCGGGCCGGGACGGGGCCCGGCGGTGCCGGGAGGGGAAACGCACGGCCGGTAGCGTGGCACGCAACGGCGTCGGGCGCGGGCACATCGCCCCACGCCGACGAGGACGCAGGCCCAGGGCCCGCAGGGAAGGACGGACAGTGCGCGTAGGGATGCTGACGGGGGGAGGCGACTGCCCCGGCCTCAACGCGGTGATCCGGGCTGTCGTCCGGAAGGGTGAGCGCCAGTACGACGACGAGCTGGTGGGCTTCCTCGACGGCTGGAAAGGGGTGCTCGAGCGCCGGACCATGCCTCTCGACGTCGAACGCTGCCGGGGCCTGCTGCCGCGGGGCGGCACCATCCTGGGCACCTCCCGGACGAACCCGTACAAGGTGGACGGGGGGTCCCAGCTGGCGCTCGACAACCTGCGGGCCGAGCGCATCGACGCCCTGGTCGCCATCGGTGGCGACGACACCCTGGGGGTGGCCGACAAGCTGGCCCGGGAGGGCCTCGTGGTCGTGGGTGTCCCGAAGACGATCGACAACGACCTGTCCGCCACCGAGGTGACCTTCGGCTTCGACACCGCCGTGCAGATCGCGTCCGACGCCATCGACCGGCTGCACACCACCGCGGAGTCGCACGACCGGGTGATGGTCGTCGAGGTGATGGGCCGCCACGCGGGATGGATCGCCACCGAGGCCGGCATCGCCGGCGGCGCCGCCGAGATCCTGATCCCCGAGGAGCCGTTCGACATCGACGCCATCAGCCGTCGCCTGCAGGGCCGCCACGCCCGCGGCCGCTACGCCTCGCTGGTGGTGGTGGCCGAGGGCGCCACCCCGGTGGCGGGCACCATGGAACTGCAGTCGGAGGAGAAGGACGCCTTCGGCCACGTCCGGCTGGGCGGCATCGCCAACCGGGTGGCCCAGGGGATCGAGGAGCGGACCGGCTTCGAGAC
>JALYYN010000557.1 GCA_030946525.1 Actinomycetota bacterium
CTCATCACCTTGTACCAGATGGGCATCATCGACCACCTCCCCGAACCCCCGCTCGGGTGCCTCGACGCCGATCGGGTGGACGCCTCGGGCGAGGCGTACGCCTTGTTCAAGACCCCCGATGCCGCCCTCGGCCTGGCCAGCTACTCGGTGACGCTTGCGCTTGCCGCCGCCGGTGGCGCCGACCGAGCCGAGACGCAGCCGCTTCTCCCCCTGGCCCTGGCCGCCAAGGTGGGGTTCGACGCCCTCTGGGCCGCGGTGCTGACCGCTGAACAGGGCTCCAAGCACCGCAGGTTCTGCTCCTGGTGCCTGCTGGCCGCGGCCACCACCTTTGCCATGGTCCCGGCGGTGGTGCCCGAGAGCCGACGGGCATGGTCAGCACTGCGGAGCCGGTCTTGATCGCCAGGTGGGGACTCCGTCAACGGTCGGGACCCGCGACATTTCGCGCCCCTCGTCGTCGTCTCCTTGGTGGCGGGAGGAAATCTCTTCGCTGTCGTGTCGGCCGCCGGAGGTCTGGGTAGCACCGGAGGGGATGAGGACGTCGTGATCAGCCAACCAGGCACCCGGTCAGCGCCCCATTTCCCCCCCCATGTGCTGCGCGACTACGCCTTCCTGGCTGACGGCGAGCGCGGGATCCTGGTCGGACCGAAGGGAGACTTCGGGTGGATGTGCGCACCGCGCTGGGATTCCGACGCCGTCTTCTCCACCCTGATCGGCGGCGGCGGCTTCTACGCGGTGAGTCCGACCGATCCCCGTTTCGTGTGGGGTGGCTCCTACGAGGACGGGTCGCTCATCTGGCGGAGCCGCTGGACCACGAGCACCGGGGTGGTCGAGTGCCGGGAGGCGCTGGCCTTTCCCGGCGACGAGCACCGGGCGGTCGTGCTCCGTCGTATCGTGGCTGCGAGGGGACCGGCGCGGGTGTCGGTCCTGCTCGACGCTCGCGCCGGGTTCGGGGCACACAAGATGGGATACCTGCGGACGGTTGACGGGGTGTGGACGGCCCGGACCGGCGACCTGCACCTTCGCTGGTCGGGCGGAGCAGACGCCACGCCGGCGCGGTGGGGTGGCCTCGAGAGCGAGGCCTCACTCGACGAAGGCGCCCATCACGACCTGGTGCTGGAGCTCTCCGACCGATCCCTGCCCGGCGACCCCGTCGATGCCGAGCTCATGTGGGAGGCGACCGAGGCCGCCTGGGCGAGTGCAGTTCCCGATCTGGACGGCACCCTCGCCGGCCGCGAGGTTCGTCACAGTTACGCAGTGTTGCGGGGCCTCACACGTGCAGGCGGCGGCATGGTGGCGGCGGCCACCATGTCACTGCCCGAGCGCTCCGATGCCGGCCGCAACTACGACTACCGCTACGTGTGGGTCCGAGACCAGTGCTACACCGGCCAGGCCATCGCCGCCCATGGTCCCCACCCACTGCTCGACAACGCGGTGGCCTTCGTGGCCGAGCGCCTCGCCGCCGACGGGCCCGACCTGAAACCGGCCTACACCGTCTCCGGCGGCGCCGTGCCCGACGAGCGCCGC
Source organism: Actinomycetota bacterium (assembly GCA_030946525.1). Lineage (GTDB taxonomy): Bacteria > Actinomycetota > Acidimicrobiia > Acidimicrobiales > AC-14 > CADCTB01. Next base: position 1,525 of record JALYYN010000557.1, read on the forward strand.
CTGCCCGGCCTGGAAGGGTACCCGGGCGGGGCCGACAAGGTCGGCAACTGGGTCAACCGGCAGTTCCAACTCGACGCCCTCGGCGAGGCGCTGTTGTTGTTCGCGGCCGCCGCCCGCCACGACCACCTCGATGTCGCCCACTGGCGGGCGGCGGAGATGGCGGTGAAGGCGATCGAGACGCGGTGGACCGACGCCGACGCCGGGGTCTGGGAGCTCGACGACCGCCACTGGGCCCACTCACGGCTCATGTGCGTCGCCGGTCTGCGCGCCATCGCCGCGACCGGTGCCGTCAGGACCCACGCCGCGTCGTGGACGTCGCTGGCCGACACCATCATGGCCGACGTGGCCTCCGACAGCCTCCATCCGGGAGGGCACTGGCAACGGGCGCCCGGCGACGACCGAGTCGATGCCGCTCTGCTGCTGCCGGCCATCCGAGGTGCCCTGCCTGCCGGCGACCCCCGTAGCCTGGCCACCCTCGA
>JALYYN010000562.1 GCA_030946525.1 Actinomycetota bacterium
CGTCGGCGGTGAACAAGGCGGCGGAGCAGTCGGCCCGCTCCTTGATGTTGGGGCTGAAGGCGGCCCGCCGCAGCACCGCGCCCATCTCCTCGGCCACGCCGGTCAGGCGGGAGATGAGGACCTGGAGTTCGGCCGGGCTCACCGGCTCAGCACGTAGCTACCGTCGGCAGCGACGTCGGCCGCCCACCCGTCGGGGACCCAGATGGTGCAGTCGGCCTCGGCCAGCACGCACGGCCCGTGTCCCGGCCGGCGCTCGACCGGCCCGAGATCCCCGGGCCGCAGCACGGCCGGCGCGGCCGCCGAGGCCCGTAGGGCGACCACCTCGACCTGCGCTCCGTCCCGCACGTAGCCGTTGCGGCGGAGGTGCTCGGCGGGGAAGTCGTCGACGGTGGCGACGGTCAGCTCGTGGCTCTGGCCCGAGTAGCGGCAGTCGACCGACGTGGTGACCTGGGCGCCCGAACCGACGAGCGACCCGGCCCGCTGGCCCAGTTCGGCCAGCGCGGTGTCGACTCCTCCGTGGTCGCCGGGCGTGGGCCACGACCGGACCAGGCTGCGCCGCCTCGGCGCGCACAGCAGCCCCACGGCGGACAGGACCCCGGCGCGAGCCGGCACGACCACCGCAGCCATGCCCAGCGCCTCGGCCAGGGCACAGGCGTGCAGCGGCCCGGCCCCACCGAAGGCGACCAGGGCCAGGCCGGAGGGGTCCACGCCCCGCTCCACCGACACCGCCCGCACGGCTCGCTCCATCGCCGCGTCCACCACCCGCACGACCCCTTCGGCCGACACGCCCGCGTCGGCCAGCGCACCGGCTGCCGCCGACCGGTCCAGCCCGCCGAGGCCGGGGAACACCGCGTCGGCCGGGATCCGGCCGAGCACGAGGTCGGCGTCGGTGACCGTTGGCCTGCGCCCGCCCAGGCCGTAGCAGGCGGGACCAGGGTCGGCGCCCGCGCTCTCCGGGCCGACGACGAGGGCGCCACCGGGGTCGATGCGGGCGAGGGATCCGCCACCGGCGCCGATGGTGTGGATGTCGAGCGACGGAAGGCGGATGGGGAAGCCGGCCGCCCGCCGCCCGGCTGCCGGTTCGGGCACCCCGCCCTGCACCAGGCAGACGTCCGTGCTGGTGCCTCCCATGTCGAACGTCACCGCCCCGGCGAACCCGGCGGCCCGGGCCGCGGCGGCACTGGCCCCCACCCCGCCGGCGGGGCCCGAGAGCAACAGGGCGACGGGGCGGTCGGCGGCGTCGCCCGTCGGCACCAGGCCGCCGGCCGACGTCATGACCAGCACCTCCCCGGCCAGCCCAACGAGTCCGGCGAGGTACCCGCGGCAGCGGGGCCGGAGGTAGGCGTTCACCACCGTGGTCACCGTGCGCTCGTACTCCCGGAACTCCGGGGACACGTCGGAGGAGCACGACACGTCGAGCGGGACCGATCCGGGCGACACCAGGGCGGCGGCCACCGCCCGCTCGTGGCTCGGGTTCAGGTCGGCGTGGAGCAGGCACACGGCGACCGCCTCCACCCCGGCCGGCACTGCCGGCGCGGTGCCCACGGGCTCGATCTCGCGCCCGGAGGCATCGAGTCGGCCGTCGACCTTGAGCCGCAGATGTCGGGGGACCAGTGGCTCGGGCCGGTCGGCCCACAGGTCGTAGAGCGAGGGCCGGTCCTGGCGGGCGATCTCGATGACGTCGGCGAAGCCGGTGTTCGTCACCAGGGCGACGGCGGCCCCCCGCCGCTCCAGCAGGGTGTTGGTGGCCACCGTGGTGCCGTGGGCCAGCAGGTCGGGTCGGGCGCCACCCTCCAGGGCCTCCAGCCCACTCCGGATGGCCCGACCGGGGTCGTCGGGGGTGGACAGCACCTTGGCGATACGCCCGTTGTCGGTCACGAGGTCGGTGAACGTCCCCCCGGTGTCCACCCCGCAGCGCACGGAGGCGACACTATGCACGCGTGCGCGACGACGACACCCTGCCGCGCCGGGCGCCGCCGCCGCAGCCCGTCGGGCCCTCGATGTGGCGGATCCCCGGTCCGGCCGAGGCCAACGCCGATGCCGGGGGCGTGGTGGGCTTCGGCGCCGACCTCAAGCCGGCCACGCTGGTCGACGCCTACCGCCGCGGCATCTTCCCGTGGCCGCATCCTGGGGTGGCGTTGCCCTGGTTCTGCCCCGACCCACGCGCCGTCCTGGCCCTCGGCGGGATGCGGGTGTCCCGGTCGCTGCGCCAGCGGTTCCGTCACTGCGGGTGGGCGTCGACGGTCGACGCCGCCTTCGAGGACGTGGTGGCTGCCTGCGCCGCACCTCGCGCCGGCGAGGGCACGTGGATCGGCGACGACATGCGCCGGGCCTACGTCCGGCTGTGGCGCCTGGGGTGGGCCCACAGTGTGGAGGTCTGGGAAGGCGTGCGCCTGGTCGGGGGCCTGTACGGCGTCGCCGTCGGCGGCTGCTTCACCGGCGAGTCGATGTTCCACCGGGACACCGATGCGTCCAAGGTGGCGCTGGCCGACCTGCTCGACCGCTGGCGTGAGGCGGGGGGCGCCCTGGTCGACGTGCAGCTGCCGACCGAGCACCTCACCCGCCTCGGGGCGGCCGAGATGGCGAGGGACGAGTTCCTGGACGTGCTCGTCCGGGTGCGTGACCGGCCCGTCCCCGTCGTCCTCGACCGGCTCCCGGTCGCCCGCCTGGCCTGACGTCGCAGCACCGGTCCGTCACCCGGTCGGGGGCGGGCTCGGGGTTCACCCTGATGTCGGCGCCGCCCCGCGATTCCTAGACTGCCGGCCGTGCGACGACTGCGGCGGTTCCGGGGCGGGGGCGGCCTTCCGGCGCTGGCGCTGGGCCTGGCCCTCGTCGCCGGGGCCTGTTCGGGAGGCGGTGGTACCGCCGGCGCCGGCCTCGACGCCGAGTTCCGGCCCACCGCCGGCGAGCGGCAGGTCCAGTTCACCGGTGCGGCCAAGCTCGGCATCGGCGCCACGCTGGCCCTACCCCCCAATGCCAAGGGCCCGGTCCCGGCGGTGCTCATCATCCCCGCCCCCGGCGCCACCAACCGGGACGGCCCCCTCGTCGACCGGCCCCCGGACCCGCTGTACAAGGACCTCAGCGCCACCCTGACCAACGCCGGTGTGGCCGCGCTGCGCTACGACCACCGGGGCGTCGGTGCCAGCCAGCTCGCCGCCGATCAGCAGCTCGGTTGGGACGACATGGTCGCCGACGCCAAGGAGGCCCTCAACTTCCTGTCCCAGCGCCGGGAGGTGGACGCCTCGCGCATCGCCGTCGTCGGCCACGACATGGGCGGCACCATCGCCCTCACCCTTGCAGCCACGGACAGCCGGGTGAAGAGCGTGGCGCTGGTGTCCGCGCCGGGCCGACCCCTGGTCGACGTCTGGGCCGACGGGTTCAAGGTCAACGGCCAGGCGTCGGTCGACGCCTTCCGGGCCATGATCGACGGCCTGCTGGCCACCGGCTCGCTGCCGCCTCGCGACTCGATCCGCCCGGAGTACCAGAGCCTCCTCCCTCCGGGTGAGGACGCCTTCTTCAGGGGCATGTTCTCGGCCGACCCGCTCGCCGCCAGTCGGGCCGTGAAGGTCCCCGTGCTCATCGCGGTGGGGGAGCGGTCGACCACGGTGTCGGGTGTCGATGCCACCGCGCTCGCCGGCACCTTGGGAGGGACCAGCGAGGTGGTGGTCGCCGCCAACTCGAGTGCCACCCTGCAGCAGATCCTGCCCGCGCCGGTGCGGGTCTTCGACCCCACCGACATGGATTCCCACGGCCTCGGCCCGCCGGTGGCCGACGCCCCCCGCGAACAGTCGACGGTGGATCACATCGCCTTGTTCCTGGCTTCGTCGGTGGGCGCCCACACCGGTTAGGCCCCGGGCTGTTCCCTGGGGCGTTCGAGGCGCTCGACGGCCCGGTCCAGGCGGGACATGGCATCGCTCAGGTCGCTTCCCGACGGCATGTCGGCCAGCGCCATGCGGATCGACGCCACCTCTCGTGCCAGGTACTCGGTGTCGGCCTGGGTGCGGGCGGCCACCGCCCGGTCGCGCTCGATCTGGGCCCGGTCGCGATCGTCCTGGCGGTTCTGGGCCAGCAGGATGAGGGGGGCGGCGTAGGCGGCCTGGGTGGAGAAGGCCAGGTTGAGCAGGATGAACGGGTAGGGGTCCCACCGCAGCGTGGCCGCCGCCGCGTTCACGGCGATCCAGGCCACGACCACCACGGTCTGGATGACGAGGAACCGGGCGGTGCCGAGGGTGCGGGCCAGGCCCTCGGAGAAGCGGCCGAACGCCTCGGGGTCGTAGTGCAGGCCGATCTCGATGCGGCCCGAGCGCGGCGTCGACAGGTCGTTGGGGCGCCTCACCGCGACCTCCAGCCCGTGGGCAGGGTCCGGTCGAGGACGTCGTCGACGGTGACGGCGCCGAGCAGGCGCCCGGCCGCGTCGCAGACGGGAAGCGCGAGCAGGTCGTAGGAGGCGAGCTGGGCGGCGACCTCGATCTCGGCCATGTCGGCGGCGATGGGCAGCGGCGTGCCGTCGGCGACGTTGGCGAGGGTCTGGCCCGGCGGCTCCCGGAGCAGGCGCTGGAACGTCACCATGCCCAGGTAGGTGCCGGTGGGGGTCTGGGTCGGCGGCTGGACGACGAAGACGCTGGTGGCGATGGCGGCGGGCACGTCCTCGGCCCGCAGCCGGGCCAGGGCCTCGGCGACGGTGGCCTCCGGCGGCAGGACGAGCGGCTCCGGCGTCATCAGGCCGCCGGCGCTGTCGTCGTCGAACACGAGCAGGCGGCGGAGCGGATCGGCCTCCTCGGGGGGCATGGCGGCGAGGAGCCGGCCGCGGTCCTCCCGGGTGAGCTCGGCCAGGAGGTCGGCGGCGTCGTCGGGTTCCATCTCCTCCAGCACCCGGGCGGCGCGGGCGGTGGCCAGGCCGGAGAGGATCCCGGCCTGGTCGGACTCCGGGAGCTCCTGGAGCACGTCGGCCAGCTCCTCGTCGCCCAGGGCGGCGGCCAGCTCCCCGCGCCGGCGGGCCGACAACTTGGTCACGGCCCGGGCCATGTCGGAGGGGTGCAGACCGCGGAGGGCGGCGACGTCGCGACCGACCTCGCCGGTGTCGAACAGCGCGGCCACCTCGGTCCAGGGGACGGTACGGGTGGGCTTGGCCCGGCGCAGGGGCGAGGGGCGGCCGAGGGCCACGACCGTGGCCTCCCATGCCCCGGGCAGCCGGGCCGGGGCGGCGACGCCCACGTCCACCACCCGCTCGGCGCCGTGGGGCCGGTCGAGCAGCCTGGTGGCCAGCAGCTCGGCCTGGCGGGGCTGGAACGGGCGCAGGTCGATGGCCTGGCTGCGCAGCCGCACTCCGGTGGCGGCGATCTCGGCCACCCGGGCCGCGGCAACGAAGATGGACCGGCGGTTGACCGAGGCGACCAGGCCGAGGAGCAGCGGACCCTCACCGCGCACCGGCGGGCCGAACACCAGATCGTCGACCCGGCCGATGGCGTCACCGTCGGCCCCCAGCAGCGGGAGCTTGAGGATGCGGGAGACGAACATCACCGGGTCGGCCACGGAGGGATTCTTTCGCGTCTCCGGCGTGGCGGCGGCGTGCCTCCGGGTAGCATGCCGGGCGAAGGGGAGTAGTCCACAACCGCGGGATCGACACGCTGACTCTCTGAAAGGCTGGGGCGCAGATGCCCCCGGTCCCCGGACCTGTGTCGGCAGGTGGACGAGACCTTCGACCGTCAGCACACGTGCCGGGTCGAAGGCGCTCACCGCCCTCCTCCCGGCCGCAGAGTTGGGAGCGCAGAGGGATGGAACGACAGGCGGCACTCAGCCGTCGGGCCCGCCGGCTCGAGTATGGGACGACGGCATGGAACACCCTCGAAGCGGCGGTGGCCATCTCCAGCGGGCTGGTCGCCCACTCCCTGGCCCTCGTCGCCTTCGGCCTCGACTCGTGCGTGGAGGTGATGGCCTCGGTCGTCGTGCTGTGGCACCTGGGCGGGGCCGCCGAGGACGTGGATCCGGCGCGCGCCCGGCGGGCCCTGCGCCTCATCGCGGTGGCTTTCGGGCTCCTCGGCGCCTACCTGGGTGTCGAAGCCGTTCGCAGCCTGGTCACCCGGTCCGTCTCCGAGCCGCCGGCCGTCGGGATGGCGTTCATGGCCGCCACCGTCGTGGTGATGTTCGGCCTGGCCCGGGCCAAGCGCCGGACCGGGATGGCCCTGGGCAGCCGGCCCCTGGTCGCCAACGCCTCGATGACGATGATCGACGGGTGCCTGGCCGCCGGGATCCTCGTCGCCCTCGTCGCCGACCGCCTGGCCGGATGGTGGTGGGCCGACCCCCTGGCCGCCGGCATCGTCGGGCTCATCGCCCTGAACGAGGCCCGGGAGAACTGGAGGTCGAGCGCGTGAGGTTGTCCCGATCGCACCTCACGTTTCCGACCGGCGCAGCGTTTGCCTGATGTGACGCACCAACCGTTCCAGGAGATCGTCGAGGAGCATGGAACCGTCGTGCTGCGGGTGGTGCGCGCCCTTCTCGGCCCTGACGAGGCTGCCGACGCCTGGTCGGACACCTTCCTCTCCGCCCTGGAGGCCTATCCCCGCCTGCGCCCGGACAGTGACGTGCGGGCCTGGCTGGTCACCATCGCCCACCGCAAGGCCATCGACCGCCTCCGGGTGACCGCCCGCGTGGCCGTGCCGTCCGACCACCTCCCGGAGCGGGCCGCCTCCGACGGGCCGGCCGACGCCGGCGACCCCGACCTGTGGCGGGCGGTGGGGGCGCTGCCGTTCAAGCAGCGCGCCGCGGTCGCCTACCACCACCTGGCCGGCCTGCCCTACGTGGAGGTGGGCGCCCTGATCGACAGCAGCGAGAGCGCGGCGCGACGGTCGGCGGCCGACGGCATCGCCACCCTCCGGCGGACCTACAGCAGAGGAGCACGACCATGAGCACCGACCGCTCGATCATCGAAGAGCTCGCCACGTCGGGCGACGGGCTCGACCGGGCCGTGGCCGACCGGCTCGGGATCCGGCTCGTCGCCGACGCCGGGCGGGACGGCCTGATCGACGTGGCCTACTGCACCGTCGACAGCCCGATCGGCCCGCTCCTGGTGGCGGCGACGCCGGTGGGCGTGGTGCGACTGGCCTTCGACGGCGAGGGCCACGACGCCGTCCTCCAGGAGCTGGCCGGGTCGATCAGCCCCCGCGTCCTGCGGGCGCCGGGCCGCCTCGACGGCGCCGCCCGGGAGCTGGCGGAGTACTTCGCCGGCACGCGGCGGAGCTTCGACGTCCCCGTCGACCTCCGCCTCGCCGCCGGTTTCCGCGGCACGGTGCTCCGCCACCTGCGCTCGATCCCCTACGGGCGCACCGAGAGCTACGCGATGGTGGCGGCCGCGTCGGGCTCCCCGGCCGCGGTGCGGGCGGTCGGTACCGCCTGCGCCCGCAACCCCGTCCCGCTGTTCGTGCCCTGCCACCGCGTCGTCCGCAGCGACGGCGTCATCGGCCGGTACCGGGGCGGCACCGACGCAAAGCGGCTGCTGCTGGCGCTGGAGGCGGGCTGACGCGCCCGACGTGGGGCCGGGAGGTTCAGCTGCCGGGCGGCGGGGTGACGATCCAGACGTCGTCCTCGCCCACGCTGTCCTGCAGGGCCTGCACGGCTCGCCCGGTCACCGGGTCCTTGCCGTCCCAGACCACCACGGCCTCCTGCGCGTGGCGGCCGAGCCAGGCGTCGCGCCGGCGCAGGGCGGCCCCGGCCAGCGCCTTGGTGGCGGGCGCGCGGGGCTGGAGGACCACGCTGGCCAGCGCATCGCCGACCAGGCCGGCGAAGCGCCGCTTGGACTCAGCCGGCCAGAGCGACCCGGGATCGGGATAGGGCAACACGGCGACGTAGGGGACCCCTGCCTCCGACGCGGCCTCAGCGGCGAGCTGCTCGGCGCCCAGGCCCAGGCCGGTGAGCACCACCAGGTCGGGATGGAGCTGGAGCTTGGCGGCCAGCACTTCGGCCAGTCGCGCCCGGACGCCCTCCGCCACCGGATTGGGCCCGTAGCCGCCGAGCTCGGGGGGCTTGTGACCGGTCACCGCGATCAGGTGGCCGTCGGGCAGGCGGGGGTCGGTGTCGCCCCCGGCGGCCGACCGCGCACCGGGGGTGTCGCCCGGGCCGAGGTGGTCGGGCGGCCCGTCGCCCGAGCGCCCGGCCTGGGTGCGGGCCGCCTCGACCGCCAGCCGGTCGACCAGATCGTTCGACGGGTCGTCGCTGTGGCCCTTCACCCACCGGAAGGTGACCCGGGTGGGATCGGCGCGGACGGCCTCGATCAGCGGTTCCCATAGGTCCCGGTTGGCCACCGGCTTCTTCGCCTTGTTCATCCATCCCCGGGCCAGCCATCCCTCCCACCACCGGTCCCGGAAGCAGTTGACGACGTAGGTCGAGTCGCTGACCACCACCAGGGGGCCACCGATCGACCGGACCGCCTCCAGAGCGGCCTGCACCTCCATGCGCTGGTTGGTGGTCGCGGGCGCGGCCCCGCTGGCGAAGCGCCCGCCGGGCACGGCCCACGCCCACCCGCCCGGTCCCGGGTTCCCCAGGCAGGCCCCGTCGGTGTACGCCTCCGTGGTCACTGAGTTGCTCGCATCGGCGCCCATCTGTAACAGCCCGGCCGGGTTCGAGGTCGGATTCCGGGGGTGAGAGACTAAAATGGTGATTTTCGACGGCTTCAGCCAGCAGCTGCCTGACATCGACCCCCAGGAGACGGCCGAATGGGTCGACTCCCTCGAAATGGTGGCCGACGAGCGGGGCCGGACCCGGGCCCGGTTCCTCCTGATGAAGCTGCTGCAGCGGGCCCGGGAGCTCGGCGTGGGCCTGCCGAACACCGTCTCCAGCCCCTACATCAACACCATCCCGCCCGAGAAGGAGCCGTGGTTCCCGGGCAACGAGGACATCGAGCGCCGCATCCGGGCCTTCATCCGCTGGAACGCGGCGGTCATGGTGACGCGGGCCAACAAGCGGGCCAAGGGCATCGGCGGCCACCTGGCCACCTACGCCAGCTCGGCCGCCCTCTACGAGGTCGGCTTCAACCACTTCTTCCGCGGCAAGGACGACGGCCAGTCCGGCGATCAGGTGTACTTCCAGGGCCATGCCGCCCCCGGCATCTACGCCCGGGCCTTCCTCGAGGGCCGCCTGAACGAGAGCCAGCTCGACCACTTCCGCCAGGAGATCGCCGGCGGCCCGGGCGGCGGCCTGTCGAGCTACCCCCACCCCCGGCTCATGCCCGACTTCTGGGAGTTCCCGACCGTCTCCATGGGCATCGGCCCCATCAACGCCGTCTACCAGGCCCGGTTCAACCGGTACCTCCTCAACCGCGAGCTGGCCGACACCAGCAGGTCGCGGGTGTGGTGCTTCGTCGGCGACGGCGAGTTCGACGAGCCCGAGAGCGTGGCCGGCCTCACCCTGGCCGCCCGTGAGCAGCTCGACAACCTGATCTTCGTCGTCAACTGCAACCTGCAGCGCCTCGACGGCCCGGTGCGTGGCAACGGCAAGGTCATCCAGGAGATGGAGGCGCTGTTCCGGGGCGCAGGCTGGAACGTGGTCAAGGTCATCTGGGGCTCGGGCTGGGACCCGCTGCTGGCCCGCGATGTCGACGGCGTCCTGCTCAACAAGATGAACACCACCCTCGACGGGGAGTACCAGAAGTACGCCACGGAGAGCGGGGCCTACATCCGCGAGCACTTCTTCGGCCCCGACCCCCGGCTGCGGGCCATGGTCGAGCACCTCTCCGACGACGACCTGCGCACCCTGCCCCGTGGCGGCCACGACTACCGCAAGCTCTACGCCGCCTACGCCGCCGCCATCGAGACCAACGGCGCCCCCACCGTCATCCTGGCCAAGACCATCAAGGGCTGGACGCTCGGGCCCGGCTTCGAGGCGGTCAACGCCACCCACCAGATCAAGGAGATGTCCAGGGCCCACCTGGCCACGTTCCGCGAGCGCCTGCACCTCGAGGACGAGATCCCCGACGAGGCGATGGACGCCGCGGAGCCGCCGTACTACCGCCCGGCCGAGGGCTCGGTCGAGTACGAGTACATGATGGAGCGCCGCCGGGCGCTGGCCGGCTCGCTGCCCAAGCGGGTCGTGCGCCGCCGGACCCTCCCGCCGCCGGACGAGAAGGTGTTCACCGCCCTCCGCAGCGGCTCCGGCAAGCGGGAGTACTCGACCACCATGGCGATGACCGGCCTGCTGCGCGACCTGCTCCGCGACAAGGGCATGGGCGCGAACGTCGTCCCGATCATCCCCGACGAGGCCCGGACCTTCGGCATGGACGCCCTCTTCCCCGAGGTGAAGATCTACGCCCCGTTCGGCCAGCTCTACGAGCCGGTCGACGCCGCCTTCCCGCTGTCGTACCAGGAGTCGCAGAAGGGCCAGATCCTGGAGGAGGGGATCACCGAGGCCGGCTCCATGGCCTCCTTCACCGCCGCCGGCACCGCAGGGGTGACCCACGGCAAGCCCATGGTGCCGTTCTTCGTGTTCTACTCGATGTTCGGGTTCCAGAGGGTCGGCGACCTCATCTGGGCCTTCGGTGACTCGGGTGGCAAGGGCTTCCTGTGCGGGGCGACGGCGGGCCGCACGACGCTGAACGGAGAGGGGCTGCAGCACGAGGACGGCCACAGCCTGCTGCTGGCGTCCACCGTTCCCAACCTGGCCGCCTACGACCCCGCCTTCGCCTACGAGCTGGGCGTGATCATCGAGGATGGCCTCCGGCGCATGTTCGGGACCGACCCCGAGGACGTCTTCTACTACCTCACCCTCTACAACGAGAACTACGTCATGCCGCCGATGCCGAGCGAGCCCGCCGGCTCCGAAGGCCGTTACAGCGCTGCGGAAGGCATCACCCGGGGCCTGTACCGGTTCGCGCCGGCGCCCGAGGGGCCGTCGCGCCGGGCCACCGTGATCTTCAGCGGCACCGCCCAGGCCGCGGCGCGCGAGGCCCAGCAGGTGTTGGCTGCCGACCACGACGTCGCCGTGGAGCTGTGGAGCGCGACGTCGTACAAGGCCCTGCGGGAGGACGCCCTCTCGGTCGACCGTTGGAACCGCCTGCACCCGACCGAGGCGGCCCGCCGGCCGTACGTCACCGAGGTGCTCGGCGACGCCCGGGGCCCGGTCATCGCGGTGACCGACTTCATGAAGGCCGTCCCGGACCAGATCTCCCGCTGGGTCCACGGGCCCTACCGGTCGCTCGGCACCGACGGCTACGGCCGCTCCGACACCCGGGCCAACCTGCGCCGGCACTTCGAGACCGACACCGCCAATGTGGTCGTGGCCGTCCTGTCCGCCCTGACCGAGACGGAGGACGCCAAGCCCCAGGAGGTGGCCGACGCCATCGCCCGGTACGGCATCGACCCGGACGGCGTCGACCCCCGCACCGCCTGACGCGTCCGGTCGGTTCAGGCCCGGATCAGTCAGGCCCGGTTCAGGCTGGCATTGTGCCCCGCCGGGCCACCGTCGACACGGCTAGCCCGGCCAGCACCAGTCCGGCGGCCAGGCCGAGCAGCACCGAGGACCACTTGACCGCCGCCGGGCGCTTCGCCGCCTCGGCGGCGACGTCCCGCTGGACCACGGTGGCGAAGTAGGCGTCCTCGGTGGGCAGTTCCACCGTGCCGTTGCGTGAGTCCGACCAGGCGACGTAGGCCTCGTCGTTCGTCGAGGCCACCCCGATCGGGCCGCGCAGGTCGTAGGCCAGGTTCATGGCGTAGCCCTCGTTCTGGTTCATGCTGCGGTCGCTGATACGGGAGTTCTTGGCCCAGGTCACCCCGCCGTCGCTCGAGGACGTGTAGTAGATGTCGAAACAGGTCTCGTCGCGCCGGGTGGTGTTGCCGTTCCCCGCCGGGTTGTAGAGAGCGTCGTTGCGGAAGTCCCACCAGGCGACGTCGATGCGGCCGTTGGGGGCGATGCTGATGCCGGGGAAGCTCTGGTCGTAGTTGGGATTCCGGCGTGGGTCGCTGTCATCGTTGAGCTGCAGCCGTTTGCCCCAGGTGTTGCCCCCGTCGGTGGAGCGCAGGAACAGGATGTTGCGGTCGTCGCGGGGGTTGGGTGGGCCGGTGTCGCTCTGCTCGAAGACCACGTACACGTCACCGGTCCTGGCGTCGACGGCGGCCTCGGGCGTGGTGAGGCACGGGCCGCAGACCACCCCGCTGCTGTCGACCACCTTGGCCTTCCACGTCTTGCCGTCGTCGGTGCTCTTTGACATGAGGAGGCGGGCGCCGGCGCCGGGCTGGCCGGCGGTGGGGGCGGTGGCCGGGACCGGCGTCGGGACCCACGCAGGCGCCCCTGGGGCGGACGACGCCGGACGGCAGACGTTGGCCGGCCCGGGCGGCGTCGGCAGCGGCGCCTGGGTCGGGCCCGGTGTCGTGGCCAGCGGCGGCCGTTCCTTGGTGAAGGCGTAGATCGTCCCGTTCTTGTCCACCGCCAGGCCCGGCTGGTCCGACCCCTTGACGTCGGTGAGCGGGAACGTGCTCTCCATGACGTCGGTGAGTGGTCCGAAGGTGGCGCCGCCGTCGGTGGACACCGCCACCATGGTGCGCTCGGAGACCTGGGCCACGGGCAGGAACGCGCCCTGGCGGCGGAACCCGACGTAGACCCGCTTCGGGTCGGTCGGGCTGACCGCGAGGCGGACGTAGCCGAAGCGCTCGAGGTCGTGGGCGGTGGTGCCGTCCGGCTTGGCGAAGTCGCGCTCGACCGACTTCTCGACGATCGTGTACTGCCAGGTGGCGCCCAGGTCGGTGCTGCGGGCGACGAAGGGGTCGTTCGGGCCACCCGAGGAGGCGTTGAGGCCGGCGGTGCCGGCCAGGTACAGGGTGCCGTCGATGCCGAACCTGGCTGCGAAGAAGGCGCCGAAGTTGGGTCGCACGCACGCCTTGTAGCCCGGCGGGAGGGCGTTGGACGCCGACTTGGACCACGTCCGGCCCTTGTCCCGGCTCACGTAGACTTCGCAGGTCGAGGTGTTGAACTCCACCTCGGGCATGACCAGGATGTTCGGGTTCTGCGGGTCGACGAGCATCTGCGGCTCGGTGTGGATGCGGCCCGGCGTGACGTCCTGGGTGATCTGGATGTTGGGCGTCACGATGGGCCCGGCGTTCTGCTGGGCCTTGGCCGGCCCGACCAGTCCCACCAGCAGCAGGCAGCCGAGCACGGCCAGAAACGCGCGCCTACCCATGTTGGAGCTCCCCCTCGTCTGCGGTCGGCTGGATTCCACCACCGGAGCCGGACCCGTTCAATAGATGCGGGCGGCATCTATTCCCTTGTCAGGCCGGGCGGGGCAGAATGGGGCGATCGTGGACGGTGCGGCGACGGGCGACGGGACGAAGGACAGCCCCTGGTTGCTCCGTACACCGCCGGGCACCTCGGAGTACGCGATGTACCGCGACGAGCCCGCCGGCACCCTGGTCTGCGTGGTGGGCAAGACGACGCTCGGCTACCAGCTCCGGGCCATCGAGGACCTGCACGCCATGCTGAAACAGCATGGGGACTGGATGGCCCTCGGCAGCGCCGACGAACAGAAGCCCGCCGCCGATGGCACGGTCGAGGCGTGGGGCCGGTCGGAGGCCAATCCGGTCGGCGGTTGGTACGGGACCAAGAAGGGCCTGCGCGGGCGCTTCGGGATGTACCTGCCACCGCTCATGGAAGCGCTCGGCCTGGCGGAGCTGGAGCACAATCCCCGAAACAACCGGATGCGGGCACTGTAGGCCCCGTTTCCCGACGCGTAGGCTGGGCGTCGTGCCGACGACCCTCAAGCTGCCCCTCACCGGCGACGCCGCCGCCGACCTCCTCCTGCAGACGGAGCCTCTCGCCCTCCTCACCGGCATGCTGCTCGACCAGCAGGTGCCCATGGAGCGGGCGTTCCACAGCCCGTACGACCTCAAGGAGCGGCTGGGCGGGCGCCTCGGCGCCGCCGGCATCGCGGCCATGGACGCCGAGGACCTGGCCGCCATCTTCCGGGGGCCGCCCGCGCTGCACCGGTACCCGGCGTCGATGGCGGGCCGGACCCAGGACCTGTGCCGGGCCCTGCTCGAGGACTACGGCGGCGACGCCGAGCGGGTCTGGTCCTCGGCGGCGACGGGCAGGGAGCTCTTCGCCCACCTGCGCAAGCTGCCCGGCTTCGGGGAACAGAAGGCCCGTATCTTCACCGCCCTGCTGGCCAAGCGGCTGGGTGTGACCCCGCCCGGCTGGGAGGAGGTCGCCGGCCCCTACGCGCCCGCCGGGCACTTCTCGGTGGCCGACATCGACGGTCCCGAGTCGCTGGCCATGGTGCGGGAGCACAAGAAGGCGATGAAGGCGGCGGCCAAGGCCGCCAAGTGAGAGTGACGACCAACGGGGAACCGGTCGAGCTCAACGACGGGGCCACGGTCGACGATCTCCTCACCGCCCTTGGCCTGGGCGGCAAGTGGGTGGTGGTCGAACGCAACCGGGAGCCCGTCTGCCGGGCCGACCTGGCCACGACCGTCCTGGCCGAGGACGACCGCATCGAGCTGGTCCGGGCCGTGGCCGGAGGGTGACGCTCGCCGACCGCCGGCTGTACCTCTGCACCTCCGACCGCCCGGACCTGGCCGCCTTCCTGGCCGCCTGCATCGCCGGCGGTGTGGACGTCGTCCAGCTGCGCGACAAGGTGCTCGACGCCCGGCCCCTGCTCGACCGTGCCCGGTTGGCCGCCCTCGTGTGCCGCGACCTCGGCGTCCCGTTCATCCTGAACGACCGGCTCGATCTGGCCCTGGACTGCGGGGCCGACGGTGTCCATCTCGGCCAGGACGACGCCGCGCCGGCCCTGGCCCGGCGCATCCTGGGACCCGACGCCATCCTCGGCCTCTCCACCCACGCGCCCGAGGAGCTCGACGCCGCGGCCGGGGCGCCGGTCGACTACTTGTCGGCCGGGCCAGTGAACGCCACCCCGACCAAGCCCGGCCGCCCCGGGACCGGCCTCGGGTACCTGAAGTACGCGGCGACGGCCGCGGCCGGCGTCCCGTGGTTCGTGACCGGCGGCGTGACGCCCGAGACAGTCCCGGCCATGGCCGGGGCCGGTGCCCGCCGATTCGTGGTCGTCCGGTGGCTGACCGGGTCGTCCGACCCACGTGCTGCGGCCAAGGCGCTACGGAGCGTGATCGACCGGTCGCCCCTCATCTGATCCGGCTGCAGTTCGACGTGTATGCACGTGCAACTGCAGCCAGAACGCCAGCGGAGGGGGAGGACCGGGGCAGAGCGGCTCAGGCGCCGGCCTGGCGCTCCATCCAGCCGAGGATGAGGGCGATGGCCCGGGGGTCGTGGCGCAGGCGGTGGCCGGCCTCGGACAGGATCCGCATTTCCACCGCGTCGCCGGCCGCGTCGGCCAGCACGCGGGCGTCGTCGAGGCGGACCACGTCGTCGTCGGCCCCGTGCACGAGGAGGATGGGGCGCGGCGGGATCTTGCCGATCACCGAGACGGGGCGTATCTCCTGCAGCTCACGGGCCCAGGCCGCAGGATCGGGTGGGAAGGACGGATCCTGGATGACGCCGATGGCGCGGGCGTGGTCGAGGAACAGCAGCGGATCCTCGGCCCAGCCGGCGAAGTCGGCGGGGGCCGAGAGGGTGGCCACCCCCCGGATCCGCTCGTCCTCGGCTGCCTGGCAGAGCGCCAGCGCCCCGCCGGTGCTGGAGCCGGCCAGCCACACGCCCGTGACGCCCTCCAGGAGCAGGTGGTCGGTAGCGGCCCGTAGGTCGTCGAGCCAGCCGGCCAGGGAGAAGTTGCCCCCGGACGCACCGGTGCCCCGGAAGTTAAAGGTGAGGACGCTCCAGCCGGTGTCGGCCGACAGCCGGTCGGCCAGCTCGGGATAGGTCTGCCCCGAGGTGGCGGCGCCCCCCGGGCCGGCGGGAAAGCCGTGACAGAGGACGAGGCCGGGCGGCGGGGCGTCGCCCGGCGCAGGAGGCCGGGCCAGGTACCCCGAGAGGCGGAGGCCGGAGGACTCGATCGTGCACTGCACTGGCGTTCATCTCCTGCCGCATGGCTGGCGCGACGAGGGGGCGCTGGTGCGCCCCCTCGTTCTGCTACGAAGTCTTGCTGGAAAGGAAACAAAGGGGAAGCGGACTGCACCGGGAGGGACCATTTCCCGGACGTTTCTCCTGAGCGGTGGCCGGCGGTATTCGCCTGCCCGGTCCAGCTGGCCGGCTAGCGGACAGCCACCTCCGAGGTCCCGTCACTACATTCGATCAGGTGGACCACCTCCTTTCTTCGGTAGGTCCATGAAACCACAAACCGGTGCCGACGTGGGGTCAGATTTCGGTGGCCGGCCGCTCGTCGTCGTGCTCGTTGATGTGGTCGCCGACGGGGTCGACCGCGCCGATGTCCTCCAGGTAGCCCATCTGGGCGTCGAGGACCTCGTGGATCTGCGTCGGCGTGTAGTCGGCGCCCGCCGCCTCGGCCCGCATCAGCACGAAGTCGACCGTCTCGGTGCCGCTCACCACGACGGGGAGGTCGCTCTCGGCGGTGTGGCCGTTCGACGACACGCCTTTGAGCCGGAAGAACTCCAGGTGCCAGTTGAGGATGCGCCGCACGTCGTCGGGTGAGAGGACGGCGGCGACGTCGGTGCCCACGTGGTCGCACACCCAGGACACCGCGTCCTCGAACTCGAACACCCGGCCCGGCGGGCGGGTGGCCAGCCGGCGGGCCTCCCGTCCGAGGACGATGGCGGCGATGGCGAAGACCGCCGCCACCGCCAGTACGCCCAGGAAGAGCCCCATGCCCCGCGAGGGTAGTTGCGGCCGGCCGGTGCCCGCCTGGCCGGGTCGTCACCGGAACCGTTCTGAGCGCGGATGCTTCTCAGAAGCCGAGGTGCCGGGCCAGCAGCTCACGGTGGTGGCCGGGGTCGCCGAACAGCTGGCGGGACGAACGGGCCCGCTTGTAGTGGAGCTGGGCGTCGTGGTCCCATGTGAAGCCGAGCCCGCCGTGGACGTGCAGGCTGTCGGTGGCCACCCGGACGTAGGCGTCCGAGCAGCATGCCTGGGCCACCGCAGCCGCTTCGGGGAGGTCGGCACCCGCCCGGGCGGCGGCGCGGGCCGCGTAGAAGGCCGCCGACCGGGCCGACTCCAACTCCAGCAGCATGTCGGCGCACAGGTGCTTCACGGCCTGGAAGCTCCCGATCGGGCGACCGAACTGGATCCGCCTGCCGGCGTGGTCGACGGCGGCGTCGAGGCAGCGCTGGGCGCCGCCCACCTGCTCGGCGGCCAGAGCGACGGCGGCCAGGTCCAGGGCGACGGCGAGCGAGACGCCCGGAAGCGGCCGGGCCGGGGTGGCCGACAGGACCAGCCGGGCCTGCTTGCGGGTCTGGTCGACGGTCGCCAGGGGCTGGCGGGCCAGTCCCGGGGCGTCGCCGTCGACGAGGAACAAGCCGGTTCCGCCGCCGTCGTGGCGGGCGGCGACGACCAGGAGGTCGGCCGTGGCCCCGTCGACCACGTAGGACTTGTGGCCCTCGATCCGCCAGCGGCCGCCCGGCGACCGCAGGGCGCGGGTCGTCACACCGGACGCGTCCCACCGGCCGGCGTCCTCGGCCACCGCGAGGGTGGCGACGCACCGGCCGGCGGCGATGGCGGGGAGGATCCCGCCGGCCCGGTCGGCGTCGTCGGCGCCCAGGATCACCGCGGCCGCGGTGGCGGTGGCCAGCAGCGGCGCGCACAGCAGGACCGCCCCCGCCTCTTCGAGGGCGATGGCCAGCTCGACCCATCCCAGCCCTGCGCCGCCGACCGACACCGGCAGGTGCAGGCCCGGCAGGCCCATCTCGACGGCCAGACGCTCCCAGACGGCCGGATCGGAGCCGGAGGGCGTCTCCATGAGCCGGCGGACCTCGGCCGAAGGCGACACCTCGGCGAGGAACCGGCGGATCCGGCCCCGCAACTCCTCCTGGGCGCCGGTGGGGCCGAAGTCCATCGGGGCATACTCTCGCCCATGCCGCTGCACTACGAGGACGATCGGGTCGGGATCACCAGGGTGGTCGTCGGGCCGATGGTGAACAACGTGTTCGTGCTCCGCTGCACCGAGACCGGCGAGTCGGTGCTCATCGACGCGGCGGACGAGCCCGGCGTCCTCCTCCCTCTGTGCGAGGAGCTGCAGGTCGGCGACGTGCTCACCACCCACGGCCACCGGGACCACATCCAGGCCGTTCCCGCGGTGCGGGCGGCCGGCCACCGGGTGGGCGTGGCCGAGGGCGACGCCGGGATGCTCCCGGCCTACGACTTCCTGATCGACGACGGCGCCGTCATCGAGGTGGGCCGG
>JALYYN010000503.1 GCA_030946525.1 Actinomycetota bacterium
TCGCCCACCACCAGGCGGTCATGGCCCACGCCGACTGGATCATCGACCTCGGTCCCGGCGCCGGCCACGACGGCGGCCGGATCGTCTTCGAGGGCACACCCGCCGACCTCGTCGCCGCCCGCTCCACCCTCACCGGCGAGCACCTCGCCACCTACGTCGGCGCCTGACCGATCAGGAATCGAGAAGCGCAGGTCGGTCGCCGCTCCTAGCGTGACCGCATGGAGATCACGATCCACTCGAGCTTCCTCCCGCATGACGACCCGGACGCGTCCCTGGCCTTCTATCGCGACACCCTCGGCTTCGAGATCCGCAACGACGTCGGCTACCGCGGCATGCGCTGGATCACCGTCGGACCCGCCGACCAGCCGGGCACGTCCATCGTCCTGCACCCGCCGGGCGCCGACCCCGGCATCACCGACGACGAGCGCCGCACCATCGTCGAGATGATGGCCAAGGGCACCTTTGCCGTCGTCGTCCTGGCCACCCCCCACCTCCACGCCGCCTTCGACCGGGTACAGGCCAGTGGCGCCGAGGTCGTCCAGGAGCCGATCGACCAGCCCTACGGCGTTCGTGACTGCGCCGTCCGCGATCCCGCGGGCAACCTGATCCGCATCCAGGAGCTGCGCTGAGCCTCCGCCGTCAGTCACGGGCCGACGGGGCGCCCCGGGAGCCTCCTGAACCGTGATGCCGCGCCGACGGGGAGCCGCGTCGTCGGAGTCCGGTCCCGGGCGGCGACGACGGTCGACCGCCGGCCGGGCCTAGGGTCTTGAGGTGGACGCCCGCCCGGTCCTGACCGAGCGCCCGCCCCGCGCGCCCTGGATGACACGGGCGGGGCTCGCCCTCCTCGCCGCCGGCCTCTTCTCGGTGGTGGCCGTCATCGCCGTCCGGGTCCGGGGCGGCACGACGCCCCTCGGGGTCGACACCACCGCATCGCGCATCGTCGGCTCGCCCCGCCTGGGCGAACTGGCCGCCCGGGCCCACGTGCCTGCCCACTGGCCCCGGGGGGCGATGGGCCTCGTCGTGGGGGACGGCCTGCCGCTGGTCGCCGCCGCCGCCGTCATCGGGTTGGCCGCGGTCGCGTGGTCCCGCCGCGACATCCGCGCCTTCGCAGTGTGCCTGCTGGGCCCGGCGCTGGCCGTCGTCATGACCGACCAGGTCCTCAAGCCGCTCGTCGACCGCCGTCACGGCGCCGGGCTGGCCTATCCGTCGGGGCACGCCACCGGCGCGGCAGCCGTCGCCACCCTCGCCGTCGTGCTGTTCCACCGTTGGGGAGGCCGGCGGGCCGCGGCCCGGCTGATGCCGGTGGCCTGCGCCCTGCCTGTGGTCATGGGCGTCGCCCTGGTCCGCCTCGCCTTCCACTATCCGACCGACGTGGTGGGGGGAACGGCCATGGGCGTGGCCACCGTCGTGTGCGTGGTCCTCGCCCTCGACGCCCAGACCGAAGCCGGAGTCCCCGGTCCCCGACCCTCGGACGCCTGACCCTCGGACGCCGGAGACCCAGACGCCCGGAAACTCAGACGCCCGGAAACTCAGACGATGGCGAAGATATCGGTGAGCCCGGTGATCTCGAGCACCTTGCGGGTCCCGGGGCCGGGGGACCGCAGCGTCATCTCGCCGCCCTGCAGTCGGAGCCGCTTCAAGGCGCTGACCAGCACCGAGAGGCCGGTGGAGTCGATGAAGGACAGGTCGGTCATGTCGACCGTCACGAGGGTGGCCCCGCTCGAGGCCAGCCGGACGAGCTCGTCCCGCAGGTCATCAGCGGTGGCCAGGTCGAGCTCACCCACGAGACGAACCTCGTGGTGGCTGTCGACGCCGGACACGACGACCTGCAGCTCGCCCGTTCTCATCTGCGTCGGAGCAAACGGGGCATCCTGCGCATCGACACGAAGGCCATCCTCTCCTGAACCGGGCAGAGGTCATCGATTCCAGACGTCAGGCTGGGTGCTCAACCGTGACCCGATTTTCGCGCACATCCGGACCATGGACAACCCGGTCGATGCGAGCGATCAGCCGTCGCCCGGTGGCCCCTTGGGCCGGAGATCCACCCGGAGCACCAGCACGCCGTCCTCCAGAGAACCGGATGCGTCGCCGAGCATGGCGAAGTCCTGGAAGTCGAGCTGCATTCGCTCGACGAAGCGGCGGCGGTCGGCGCCCTCCAGTGGAGGCACGCCGCGGCTGCGCACCGCCTTGGCCCGTTCCTTGAACCTCGCCACCAGGGCGTCAACGTCGAAGTCGTCGGCCATCTCCGGACGTACGCTACCCACTGGCCCGCCTGTAGAGTGGCGGGGTTGGCGCAGACCGTTTTCGTCGCACGAGCAGAGTTCGGGAGCACGCAGGTGAAGAAGGGACGGCACCGGCGCTTCGAGGAGGCTCGAGCCCTCAAGCGCAGCACAGAGCCCCGGGTGGAGCCCTGCCCGGAGTGCGGCGCCATGCCCGGTGACGAGCACGCCGCCTGGTGCCTCCACGACGAGGTCGACGACGACGGCAACGGGGACGACGACACCGACGGGCCCGAGGGCGACGAGGCTGCCGGCGACAGCCCGGGCGGTCACGCTCCTCCCGCCTGAGGGACGGGGGGGTCTCCTCAGGCCCGAAGGGTGGGATGGGGCAGCGGCACGCTGGCGCCGGCCCGCACGTCGAGGTAGGCGGCCAGGCGGGCGTAGACCTCGCCGCCGAGCAGGCCGGTGAGCTCATCCACCATCGTCCGGTAGACGGGCTCGGCGCCCCCGAAGGCCTCGGGCGCCTCGGTGCACCACCAGTGGAACTCCTCGCCGCCGGCGCCCCAGTTGGACCGCTTCCACTCGACGACGGTCGACGTGACGTGGCCGCCCCCGTCCTCCACGTCCTCCCGCCGCAGCGGGAGCTGCCAGCAGACGTCGGGCTTGAGGTCCATCGGCCGCTCGCCGCGGTCGAGGGCGGCCCGGTGCAGGGCGCATCCGGCGCCGCCGGGGAAGTCGGGCCGGTTCAGGAACACGCAGGCGTCAGCCACCAGGCGGGTCACCCGCTCGCCACCGGCGTTGGTCTTCACCACGCCGCGGGCCCGGCCCTCCTTGCGGAACTGCCATTGCGCAGCCGTCAGCGTGCCCGCCGCCGCCTCCACCCGGGCCTCGTCGTCGGTGTCGGTGAAATGGGCGCCGTAGGAGCAGCACCCCTGGACCAGCTCGGGCGCCGGGCCGGTCAGCACGCCCTGGCAGCCCCGGCCGAAGATGCAGTTCCACCGGCTGAGCAGGAACGTCACGTCGAAGATCCAGGTCCGCTCCTCGAGGGGATCCTCGAAGGAGATCCACTCCCGCGCCGTGGGCGGCGCGTCAGACATGCCGGGTACCGCCGCCGAGGGCGCCCAGCTCATACAGCAGCTCGCCGGCGGCCAGGACGCCCTTCCAGAACTGGTCCATGACCATGCGCTCGTTGGGGGCGTGGAAGCGGTCGTCGGGCAGGGCCACGCCGAGGTACAGGACCGGGGCGCCCAGCACCCGGCCGAGCGCCTCCTCGGGACCGCTGCCGCCGATGCGGGTGAACAGGGGCGCAGTGCCCCACACCCGCTCGACCGCCCGGCACAGCCCGGCCATGGCCGGATGGTCGACGGGGGTCAGCGCCGGGGCCACCCCGCCCATGGCCGTGACCTCGTACCTCACCCCCTCCGGGACCCGTTCGGCGACCCAGGCCTCGAAGGCCCGGGTCACCACGTCGGGGCGCTGGTCGGGCACGAGGCGGAACGTGGCGGTGAACCGACCCTGGGCCGGGACGATGGTCTTCACACCCGCGCCGGCGTAGCCCACGGAGATGCCGGTGACGTCGCAGGTCGGGCGGGTCCAGATGCGCTCCAGCAGCGAGCGCCCGGCCTCGCCGTCCAGTCGCCCGACGCCGGCCATGCGCCGCCACGCCTCCTCGTCGACGGGGATCGTCCGCAGGGACGCCTGCTCCGCATCCGAGAGGGCCCGGACGTCGTCGTAGAAGCCGGGCAGCGTCACCCGGCCCTCGCCGTCGTGCAGGGCGGCGACCATGCGGGCAATGAGATGGGCCGGGTTGGGCACGGCCCCGCCGAACAGCCCCGAGTGCAGGTCGGCGGCTGCGGTGCGGATGTGGACGCCGTAGGCCACCAGGCCCCGCATGCCGACGCAGACCGACGGCACGTCGGCGGCCCACATGTCGGTGTCGGAGACCACGACCACGTCGCAGGCCAGGCGGTCGCGCTCGACCGCCAGGAGGTCCTCGAAGTTGGGGCTGCCGACCTCCTCCTCGCCCTCGATGAGCACCTTGAGGTTGACGGGCAGCGCCCCGTCCCGGGCCAGCAGGCCCCGGGCCGCCTCCACCTGGAACAGCACCTGGCCCTTGTCGTCGATGGCGCCGCGGGCCCGCAGCTCGCCGTCGACCAGGACCGGCTCGAACGGGGGCGACGCCCACTCGTCGAGGGGGTCGACGGGCTGCACGTCGTGGTGGCCGTAGACCAGGACGGTCGGGGCGGCGGGGCCGGCGTGGAGGTGGTCGGCGTAGACCGACGGCAGCCCCCCGTCGGCCGTCTCCAGGACGGCCACGTGCTCCAGGCCGGCGTCGGCCAGCAGGCGGGCGGTGAACTCGGCCGAACGGCGGACGTCGGCGGCGTGGTCGGGCTGGGCCGAGATCGACGGGATGCGCAGCCACTCCATCAGGGTGGCGACGATCCGGTCCCGCTCGGCGTCGATCCAGTCGGCCAGGAGCAGGGGCACGGGCGTAGGGTACCGGCGTGCCTGCCGCATCCGGGGAGCCGGCCCTCGACGCGGTGCGGGAGCGCCTGGAGGGCATCGCCGAGGAGCTGGCCGACCTGGCCATCGACCGGCTGCGGTCGGCGGTGGAGGGCGACGCCGGCGCCGCAGCCGAGGAGCGCCGGATCACCCGCGCCCGCCGCGCCGTGGAGAAGGCGGCCGGGCTGCTGGGCCCCCGCCCTCCTCCACGTCGAACTGGTGACACGTGAGCACGTCCGGGCGTGCCCGAGCGTCACCGGGTGGCGGGTTCGAGGGCTCCGGGCTCGCCGGCGAACTGGGTGCGGTAGAGCTCGGCATACCGGCCACCCCGCGCCAGCAGTTCGGTGTGGGTGCCCCGCTCGGCGGTCCGTCCCGCCTCGACCACCAGGATCTGGTCGGCGGCCCGGATGGTCGACAGCCGGTGGGCGATCACGACCGCGGTGCGCCCGGCCAGCGCCTCGGCCAGGGCCTCCTGCACCGCCGCCTCCGACGTGGAGTCCAGGTGGGCCGTCGCCTCGTCCAGGATGACCACCCGGGGCCGGGCCAGCAGCAGCCGGGCGATGGTGAGGCGCTGGCGCTCGCCGCCCGAGAGCCGGTAGCCCCGCTCGCCGACCACGGTGTCGAGCCCGTCGGCCAGGGACTCGACGAGATCGGCGAGCCGGGCCCGGCGCAGGGCGTCCCACAGCTCGTCGTCGGTGGCGGCGGGCCGGGCATAGGCCAGGTTGGCCCGGATGGTGTCGTGGAACAGGTGCCCGTCCTGGGTGACCATCCCCACCGTGGCCCGCAGCGAGTCGAACGACAGCTCCCGCACGTCGACCCCCGAAATCCGCACCGAACCTGCGTCCACGTCGTACAGGCGGGGGATGAGCGAGGCGATCGTCGACTTCCCGGCGCCCGACGTGCCGACGAGGGCGACCGTCGTGCCCGCCTCCACCCGGAACGACACGCCGTGCAGCACCTCCTGGCCCAGGCGGTCGTCCAGTACGGCCACGTCCTCCAGGGAGGCCAGCGACACCTTGTCGGCCGCGGGGTACGCGAAGCGGACGTCGGTCAGCTCGACCGACACCGCGCCGTCGGGGACGGCCCGCGGATCGTCCGGCTCGGCGATGAGCGGGGCGATGTCGAGCACCTCGAAGACCCGCTCGAAGCTGACCAGGGCGGTGGTGACGTCGATTCGGGCCGAGGCCAGGGCGGTGAGCGGCGAGTACAGGCGGGTGAGCAGCAGGGCCAGGGTGACGACCGTCCCCGGGGCGAGCTGACCCCGGAGGGCCAGGTAGCCACCCAGGCCGTAGATCAGGGCCTGGGCCAGCCCGGAGACCAGGATCAGGGCCCGCAGGAACACCTCCATGGCCATGGCCGAGCGCACGCCGATGTCGCGCACCCGGGCGGCCC
>JALYYN010000585.1 GCA_030946525.1 Actinomycetota bacterium
CCCTCAGCCCGCCGGGCATGGAAGAACCGCTCGACCTGGGCCGTGGCCAGCTCGGCCGGCTTCAGGCCCTCGTCCTCGAGCCAGGCGCTGAGGCGCGCCAGGAGCTGGGACTGCTTGTTGGCTGCCGGTCTCGAGTAGCCCGCCCGGGCAAGCGACGTGCGGAACCCTGGCGCGTGCGGTGCCAGCGGTCCTCTCAAAACCTCCCGTGACCCCTTCGACATGACATCTCCTCTCCTCCGAGTGCCGGAGATAGGAGTGTCGTTCGCGAGGGCGATTATGTGGATCGGCAGAGGAGACCTCGCCCGCCCGACCAGCTACAACGCTCACCGTCGAGGTCCGGGTCCGCATAACCGCGGGTTCCACATAAAAACTGAGGCGGCTTTCAGGATGTCGTTCGCCCGGCGCAACTCCCGGTTCTCCCGTTCCAGCTCGGCGATGCGCTGTGCATCCGCGCTCGACGTGCCGGGCTGGCGGCCGGAGTCGATCTCGGCCTGCTTCAGCCAGTTTCGCAACGACTCGGTGCCGACTCCCAGCTGGCGGGCTACCCGGGTGACGACTCCGAATGCTTGACCTCCCTGCTTGGCGATCGCGTCCTGCGCCATGCGCACGGCGCGCTCGCGAAGCTCAGGCGGGTACCTCCTCTGGGCGGGGTGTTCCGTTGTCATGCTCCATCCTCACTTCCAAGGTATGGAGCCTCCGCGGAACCCAGGCCGATTCACCTCCCCATGGCGTTGCAGGTGCGACTACCCCCTTTGTGAGGTCGCTCAAGCGATTACACGGAGAATGAGCCCTACTATGACGGTCGAGCGAGCGGACGACCTGGATGCGTTCTGCAACCGGACCCGAGCACGGCTCGTCGGGGCGGTGAGCCTCTAACTAAAGTGGTTTTACTGGCACGATGACGGTGGTGGTGCGCACGCCCGCAAGAACGATCGGAGGGCTAGTCGTCGGCGCTCTGGTCGCAGCGGGCTGCTCTCCAGCATCGCCAGCTACGCCGCCCCGCCGGACATTACGACGAGCGCGGACCCAGCGATCGCCGGCGGATCGCTCGGTCCGGACGGGCAGGTGCTGCCATGCGGCGACGTCATCGCAACGGCTGAAGGTCCGTCTCCCGGACATGCTGTCGTGCTGGACCGGGTGGCGTTGCCAACAGACGTCGCCCTCCAGGACAACCCCCTCCAGCCGAGGACCATGTATCTGGTCGGCCAGAGCCGGTTCAATGGGCGATGTTCCTGTGTCCCTGCAGGCAGGGCCACGACATCGCCCTGGCCCTCGGCGAGGCCGGCCGCTGGAACGTCGACGCGACCGGGCGCCGGCCGACCGTCACGCCATCGATCAACTCGACGATGGGTCTCGCGCCGGGGCCCGGCCCGCTCGGCGAAGCAGGCCGAGCAACTCGGCGGTGCCGAGCTGGGCCAGCCATGCCTGTGCCCCGGCCAGGGCCCGCGCCGGGTGGATGTGATCGAGACCGCTGAGGATGGTGCGGGCCTGGCTGTGACACCCCGGCAGCTCGGGTACGTCGATCCTCCACGGAGCGTTGTCCCCCACGCGGAACACGACCGCATAGGTCTTCATCCCTCGCCCAGTTGGTTCGCTCATGCCCGACCTCGTGCGACTGGTGGCCGTGGCCTACTCGGTCCCGCCATCACTGACTGCCGACGGGTGACCTCGGCCTCGATGGCGGTCTGGAAGAGTAGCCGCACGCCAACGCTGGCAACCTCCTCCAGCACGTCGCCCAGGTCACGCTCGGAGGCGAACAGGTCGTCGATGTCGACGCGGATGCGCTCCGGGGGGTACGCGATGCGCTCCGGGGGGGTACGCGGGTGGACACGGGTGTGGGTTCCTTTCTCTGCTTGCAAGACTGAACGCCCATCGCCCGCGACGACGTTCGTAGCTGCCAGGGCGCCTGCCGAGAGCACGAGACCGAGCCCCGCCCCGTCAACGATCAACTGATCGGCCAGATGACCGCTGTCACCGGGATGAGCCACCACAGACCAATGAAGACGCTCGGGTCCAAGAGCGGCGGGATCAGGGTTGCCTCCGATGCGCCAGGGACGGTCCGTGACCTCCCAGGGGCGCGGCGCCGCTGCCGGTTGACGCCTTCGGTCGGGCGGAGCGTGTCACTGCAGCAGGGACTGCAGCCTGGCCTTCTGGTCGTCAGTGAGCTTGTCGACCGGGACGCGATGGCCGTCGATCTCAATCTCGACGTCCTTGATGTGCTTGCGATGATCATGGATGAACTGCGTGACCTGGATCAGGAACTCCGGTGCCTTGGCCACCAGGGCGAGGATTCCCAGGATCTCGGTGGCACCGATGCGCGGCTGTTCCGTCCCGACGTCGACACTGCCAACCCCGGGAAGGCCGGAGAGGTACTGGCGGAGCTCGGTCACGGTGGCGTCGACATCGCCGCCGTCCTCACCGATGAAATGCAGCACCAGTTCAGCCATCGGCTCCCCCTGTCGGTGACGATTCGCGCACCGGTGATGGTATCGGTGCCGGGGCCCCGATCGACACCAGGAAGAATGGGGCCCAGAAGTAGGCGCGCTTGGTCTTGAGGTCAGCCTGTGCCAGGAAATCGCACTGGGCATGCCGGAGTGCGACATCGGCAGGCTCGCCGGCCGCCAGGTGGCGGTGCCAATACGCCATGAGGATGGCCGCTGTCGTGTTGTCGGCCGGCCAGGCGGCCGCCAGCACTGACCGCGCCCCGGCAGCCAGGAATGCTGCCGGCAGACCGAACAGCTCGTCGCCGGGCAGCTCCGCCAAGCCCCGCCCGGCGATGGCTCGCTGGCCCGAGTCACACGACCCGAGGGCGACGACCTCGCAGTTGAGATGCAAGCCGGCGATCTCGAGCCCATCCAGCTGCCCGTCGGCGACGAAGATCGCCGACTCCATGGGGGCGTCGGCCAGGACATGGGCGCCGTGGGTGGAGAAGTGGAGGCACGCGGCCCGGGCCAGGGTCCCGTCATCGCCAAGCGCGTACCACTGCTGTCTCGTGACTTCGAGAACGATCTGGGTGGCGAAGCCGCGGTCGCGGTAGGTCGAGGCGATGGCATCGATCTCCTCCTCGACTCCTGCCAGGTCGGACAGGCCCTGGCCGGCCGGAAAATGGGAGACGCCGACGCCGACCATGA
>JALYYN010000586.1 GCA_030946525.1 Actinomycetota bacterium
CTGCGCAAGAAGGTGGACGACGTCCAACCGGCCCTGATCCACACCGTCCGGGGATTCGGGTACGTGTTGCGCCGGGAGCCGTGATCCGCAGGCGGCTCGTGGCCGTCATCCTCGCCGTGGTGGCCGCGGTGACCGGTGGTGCCGGCGTGCTCATCGTGGTGACGCTGCAGCAGCGCCTGGTCGCCGACGCCGACCAGGAGCTCGTCGGCCAGTCCCGGGCGGTGGCGCCCCACGACGACCCGGGGCGGCACTCGGAGCCGCCGCAGGAGTTGCTGCAACCGCAGGGCCCGCAGGGGCCGCAGGACGCCTCGCCGTTCGACGTCCGCCGTTACGCCTACGTCACCCTCGACGCCCAGGGCCGGGTCGTCTCGGCGACGCCGTCGGGCCGTGCCGACGACCCCGACCCCCTGCCCGATGTCGCCGGGCTCACCGCGCCGGCGGGGCCTCTCACCGTCGGGTCCGTCGGCGGTGGGAAGGGTGATTACCGGGTCATCCTCACTGCGACGCCCGGCGGGGGGGCACTGGCGTCGGCCATCTCCCTGAAGGAGGTCGACAGCACCGTGCGCACCGCGGCGGGCACCGTGGCCGCCGCGTGCGTGCTGGCCGTCGTCCTAGCCGGCGCCGTCGTCTGGATCACCGTACGGCGGGGCCTTCGCCCCATCGACGAGATGATCGGGACGGCGGAGCGCATCGCCGACGGCCAGCTCTCGGAGCGGGCGCCGGTGCCGAGGCGGGCCAGCGAGGTCGGCCACCTGGGAAACGCCCTCAACCTCATGCTCGACCGGATCGAGGACGCGGTGGCGGCCAAGACCTTGTCGGAGGCCAGGACCCGCCGGTTCGCAGCCGACGCGTCCCACGAGCTGCGCACGCCGCTGACGTCGATACGCGGCTACGCCGAGCTGTACCGCCACGGGGCCACCTCGCCCGCCGACGTGGCCCGCGCCATGTCCCGGATCGAGCGCGAGGCGGTGCGCATGGGCGAGCTGGTCGAGGACCTGCTCCTCCTCGCCCGCCTCGACCAGGGCCGGCCGCTCGAGCGGGCCCCGGTGGACCTGACCGCCATCGTGCTCGACGCGGTGACCGCGGCCAAGGCGGTCGAGCCGGACCGGGCCATGCAGGTCGACGTCGCCGACCGCCCCGTGGTCGTCCCCGGGGACGGGAACCGCCTCCGCCAGGTGGTCGACAACCTCCTCGCCAATGTCCGCGAGCACACCACGGCGACCACCGCCGTCGCCGTGCGCCTCACGGCCGACGACGGCGCGGCGACCGTCGTGGTGGCCGACGACGGGCCGGGCATGACGGCGGAGGAGGCGGCCCGTGTATTCGACCGCTTCTGGCAGGCCGAGTCCACCGCCGACCATGCCCGCAGCGGCACCGGCCTGGGCCTGTCCATCGTGTCGGAGATCGTCGTCGCCCACGGCGGCCAGATCCACCTCGACACCGCCCCGGCCCACGGAGCGACGTTCACCGTCACCGTGCCGATGGGGGCTGGCAGCGGCGAGGGGACGCAGGGAAGCCGGGGCGGGGCTCCGGTGGCGCTGCGCGAGTAGGGCGTCACCCCAGCTTGGCCCGGAGGAACTCGAGGGTCCGTACCCACGCCTGGCGGGCGGCCTCGTCGTTGTAGATCTCCGGTCGGGTGTCGTTGAAGAAGGCGTGGCCGGTGCCGGGGTAGGTGAAGACCCGGATCTCCTTCCCGAGCTCGTTGAGCCGCGCTTCGAAGGCGACGACCGCCTCCGGGTTGGCCAGATCGTCGTGCTCGGCGTAGTGGCCCTCGACGGCGGCGGTAAGCGCCGACCAGTTCGGTTCGGTGTCACGTGGGGCGATCCCGTAGAACGGGACCGCGGCGCGGACCGCGTCGGGCCGGGTCGTGGCCAGCCACAGGGCCAGGCCGCCGCCCATGCAGAAGCCGACCACGCCGACGCCGTGGCCGCGCACCGACGGGTGGCCCTGCAGGAAGTCGACGGCGCCGGACATGTCCTTCGCCGCCCTCGGCAGGTCGAGGGCCATGGACGCCTTCATGGCATCGTCCGGCTCCTGGTTCGGCACCTTCTTGCCGTGGTACAGGTCGGGCGCCAGTGCCGTGAAGCCCTCGGCGGCGAGGCGGTCGCAGACGTCGATGATGTGGTCGACCAGGCCCCACCACTCCTGGATCACGACCACGCCCAGCCCGGCGCCCTCGTGCGCCGGAGCCAGGTAGCCGCCGCCGGTACCGCCGTTGCTCGGGAACTCCACCATCTCGCCCATCGTCATCCCCTACCCATTCGTGCCCCCGAGCAGCTCCGGGGCCTCGGGGCAGCCGACGGAGCGGGCCAGGGCGTCGCCGGGCGCCTCCGGGCCGTCCGGCCCGATAACCGCCGTCACCAGCTCGAAGGGAACGAGCTCGCACTCGGCGTTCCACGGCTCGGGATCGTCGACCACGGACCGGGCCGCGGCCCGCCACAGCCGGTCGGGCAGCACCCGCCCCACACCGGCCACCACCCAGACCGGGATCTCCTCGGTGTAGGCGACGGCGGCCGCCGCCCGGGAGCCGGTGACGGCCAGGAACCCCCCGGCGCCGAGCGCGCCGGCCTCGAGCAGCAGCAGGGCGCTCGACGCGACCGCGGCGGCGATGCCCGCCTCGGGCACGAGGTCGGCGTCGGAGCCGGCGCGCTGGAGGGAGCGGACCAGCGACGACCCGTCGCCCAGGGCATCGACCACCAGGGCGCTGATGTCGCCCCGGCGGTGCACGGCCTCGCCGGCCTGCTCCGGCCAGCCGAGGACGGTCACGCGGGCGTCCTCGGGGAGGGCGGCGGCCAGCACCCCCGGGGTCGGGTCGCTGTAGAGCTCCTCGGCCGCCCGCCACGCCTCGGCCTCCGGATCGGAGGCGGTGACCACCCGGGCGGCCAGCCACCACACCGGCCCGGCCGTCGCCTGGCGGTCCACCAGGCGACGGCATGCGGTCACCAGCGTCATCGGGTCGTCGGCACAGCCGGCGAGGGCGGCGGCCGCTTCACGGGCCACCATCCCCGGGTCCTGCCCCGACGCCCGCGCCACCATCCGCAGCCGCTCGATCGGGTGCACGGCTCAGGATCCGGCGGGGGCGCCAGGCTTGAAGACCATGAGGAAGAGCGTGGCGATCCAGCACAGGTTGATGATCCCGCTGACCATGGCGAGCTTCTTGTTCAGCGCCTCCGCCTCGGCCGTCGAGGTCCCTGCCCCCTCGCCCTGCAGGGCGACCATCCTGCGGGTGGCCGGCGCCTGCACGACGATGAGCAGCACGAGCAGGACGATGTAGAGCAGAAAGGACAGCGAGATCCACGCCTGGCTGAACTTCCAGGCGTCGTTGCTGAAGAAGATGAGGAGGATGCCCAGCACCGGGACCGAGTAGATGGCCATGGTGGGCACAAGTGCGGTCACCTTCAGGGTGGTCTCGCCGACGGCCAGGCCCTCCCTGCCGGAGCGTTTCTTGGCCTCCTGGCCGTAGAACCCGGCGATGAACATCCCCCCGAAACCGATGATGGCGGCCAGGATGTGGAGCACCTTGATGAACTGGTAGAGGTTGCCGTCAATGCCCATGTGCCCTCCCGGCTTCGCTCTTCCCAACCTACCTGGGCTACCTTCACCCCGCCGTGGCAGCGAATCCTCCTCCCGATCTCGTACTGGCTCCCCTCGACGGTCGCACGCGGACCGTCCGAGAGCTGCTGACGACGTTCCACCTGCTCTTCGTGGCCGTCGACCCGTCCAATGTCCGCAGCCGCTGGATCGTGCCGACGGCGGCCCGGGTGCTGACCGAGTACGAGCAGGCCGACTGCCGGGTGGCCTGGCTGGTGGCCGGCGATGCCGCCGACGCCCGCAAGTTCCTGGGCCGGTGGGCCACCGACATCATGACCTTCGCCGACCCGGCCCTGACCGCCATCAAGGGATTCGGGCTGGCCAGCCTGCCGGCGATCGTCCATCTCGGCCAGGACGGCACCATCGTCAACGCCGTCGAGGGCTGGGACCCGCCGGAATGGCACGCCCTGACCGGGGAGCTGTCCCGGCTCATGCGGTGGAGCAAGCCCCACATCCCCGTCGAGGGTGACCCGGGACCCTTCGCCGGCGCTCCTCTGCCGCGGGTCTAGCCGGGCCTCCGGCGCCGCGAGGCGGTCAGCGCCCGGCTCCGGGCCTCCCGCTGGTCAGGGAGAAGGCGGCCAGCACCAGGAGCGACGTGGGCGCGTCGCGCAGATCCCCGAGCACCCAGGTGGAGCGGTCCACGGCCCCCAGGGCGGAGACCACCGACGG
>JALYYN010000025.1 GCA_030946525.1 Actinomycetota bacterium
ATCGACCAGGGCAGCGCCGGGTTCTCCGCCAACCGCAAGCATGCGCTGGCCGCCGATCCCAAGTCCGGCAACCTCTACATGACCTGGTACGGCAACGCCAAGACCCGGCCCGCCACCAACGACGTCAGCGAAATCTACGTTCGAGTCTCTCGTGACAGCGGTGCGACGTGGGGCGAGCGGGTGACGGTCAACGACGACGCCACCTCACCCACGACCCAGCACTATGACCCGGGCATCACCATCGCCCCCAACGGGCGGGTCGATATCGCCTGGTACGACTTCCGCAACAGTCCCTCGCCCGAGCAGAACCTGGAGAACGCCCCGTTCAACAACGGGGGCATGACCGACATCTACTACGCCTCCTCCTCCGATGGGGGACGCTCGTTCGGGGCGAACGTGCGGATCAGCGACCGCATGGCCGATCGGCGCATCGGGGTGTGGTCGAACAACGTGCACAGCCACTTCAACGTGGGCATCGCCTCGGCCAACGACGGCGTCTACTTCGCCTGGCAGGACACCCGCAACGGCAACAGCCTCACCAACGCCGAGGATGTCTACTTCGCTTCGCTGCTCTACGACGCGCCGGGCGTGTCGGTGGAAGCGAGCTCGGGTGTACCCGGGTGGGTGTTGGGGGCCACCGGTGTCGCCATCGGCATGGGCGCCACCATGCTCCTGGTGTTCTTCGCCGGTCGACGCTCTCGGCCGCAGCCGTCCCGAGTCGGCTCTGGGTGACCATCTGAACCGAACACGCCAGGTCGAGCAATCACCGACATTCGTGCATGCCACGCTTCTGGAGGGTGGCGGGGCGAGGGAAATCAGGACAGGGTGACGACCGACCACAGCTGGTTGATGGACGACGGGTGGGGATCGGCGATGTCGACGGCGCGGCGCATGGCGAAGAGCGGGTACACGCCCGCCAGTGGGATGACCGTGACATCGCGGTTGACGAGAATGCGCATCATCTCGCCTGCGGCGGTCTGGGCTTCCTCCTTGGTGCGGGCGCCAGCGGCCTGGGCGGCGAATGCCTGGTAGTCCGGGTCGGAACTCTTCCTCCCGGCCAGGAGGAAGGCGGGGTTGGCGTCGTTCTGGTGCGGCACCGTGAGATCCAGATCGAAGCCCTTGTCCCGGTACTGCTGGTAGGTCACCGTGTCATCGGCCTTCTTCACGCTGGCGTGTACGCCGACGGCACCGAGCTGGCCCGCCACGAGACGCAAAGCATTGGCGGCCACCGCCGGGCCCCCGATGAGGGTGAGATCGAGGCGGCGGGTGCCGTTCGTCCTTGTGCCGTCGGGCCCCGGCAGCCAGCCGGCACCGTCGAGGAGGCGGCGGGCCTGGTCGGGGTCGTAGGGGGAGGAGTCGACCAGACCGGCGCCGGCGCCGAGAACTGACGGCGGCGCCATCCACCTTCCCGCCTCAGCCAGGCCCTTGTGAACATCAGCCACGTAGGCGGCGCGGTCGACGGCCAGGGAAACGGCTTGGCGCAGGGCCCCGTCGCCGGGAGCCCCCAACTGGCCCGTGGGGCTGACCGACAGAACCTCTGTTGCGCCCATCGAGGCCCTGACTACCCGGAAACCAGCGTCGGCTTGGAGGGAGGATGCGGCATCGGCTGGCAGCCCGGCGACCATGTCGACCTCTCCGGAGCGAAGGGCATCCACCCGGCTCTGGGCGTCGGGCAGGAAGCGGAAGACAAGCCGCCCGACCTTGGCCTTGGCACCCCAGTAGCCGTCGAAGCGCTCGACGGTCACCTGCTGGTGGGGCTGGTAGCTCACCAGCCGGTAGGGGCCGGTTCCGACCGCCGGAGTGGAGTCGTTGTGAGCCCCTTTGGGCACGATCGGGGCCTCGGGGTGCACCAGCTGCTCGGGCAGAGCCAGATTGGGGGTGGTGGTGACGAAGTCGACGGTGAGGTCGTCGACTCTGCGGACACCGTCGGCGGCCAAGGTGCTTGTGACGGCGGTCGGTAGAAGTTCGCGTCCGCTCCAGGACCACACGACGTCGTCGGCGGTGAAAGGCCGGCCGTCGTGAAACGTGACGCCGGGGCGAAGATGAAAGCGCCACGTCAGGGCGTCGGGCTGCTCCCAGTGCTCAGCCAGGCCCGGCTGGACGGAATAGTCGGAGCCCAGCCGCAGGAGGGGCTCATAGATGTTGACGCTCAGTTCGCCGGCAGCGAAGGCCCGAGACGTCGCCCCCCGTCCGGTCAGAGGCCAGATGTCCTCTCCCACAGCGATGCGTACTTCGCCCGGGGAAGCTGCCGGTGCCGACCTCTGGCTGGCCCCGCCCGCACCCCCGCTGCAGGCCCCAAGGAGTACGAGCAATACAACGATGAGCCGAACCCGCACAGCAACCTTCTAGCAGCAAGCGACAGCGCCTGCCCCTGCGCCTTCGTGTGCTGTTCCGCTCCCAGCAGCGACATATTGGTCCTTTGGACGCCACTTCGCCCCGGACCGCGGCCGATCTGCTGGCCCGGGGGAGAGCTTGCCCGAGATACCTCGCTCGACAGGTGCCGAAGTCGAGCGCTCGCCGCCGGGCACGCGTTTGCCCGGGCGCCGTGGCTTCGGCGCCGGACTCATGCGGCGATACAGCGAAGGCGGCAATACCGCGAAGGCCTTTGGCAGGGCGTCGGCGGGGCGCCGACACACTGCGCCTGACACCCGCCGTCGGGGCCGCCGGGCGCCAGCTATACGGCGACGAGATAGTGGAAGTTTCCCTCTCCGACGGAGCGTTCCAAGGTGGCCAGGATGCGGATCGCATTGTCCCTAACGCCTGAGACGAAGTACGGCATGCCGTCACGACCGAAGCGGACCACGCCGGTCGGCTCCAAGGCGCCGAGCTGGCCGGCGGCCTGTTCAAAGTCTGGGTGCGGCTCGAAGCCCAGATCCCGGGCATACGCGACGGCGCCCCACACCAGCTCACGTGCCATCTCGATCGGAGTGGCGAGCGCGGGTGCCCCATACACGAGGAAGTACGTTCGCACGTAGGCACGAAGGTCGCTGTCGTCCATCACCTTCGGCCCGAGGACGTCTTTGACGCCCAGGCAGTAGACGTCGACCAGATA
>JALYYN010000047.1 GCA_030946525.1 Actinomycetota bacterium
GGCGGCGTAACGGGCGACCCACTCCCAGGTGCGGGCCCGACCACCACCGGCGGAGCGGACCTCGCGCAGCTCGATCGCCGGTCCGGGCGAGCGCCGGTACCAGCCCCTGGCCTCGACCTCCTGGCCGATGAAGGCCTGGGCCCGGAACAGCCCGAACAGGCTGGCTGCGAAGGGCAAGGGCTGGCGGTACCGCAGGGGCACGAACCCCGACCGGTCGGCGACGACGAGATCGGGTGACAGCACGTAGCCGGGCATGCCGCGGCCGACGATCTGGCCTTTCACCGTCACGCCGATACCGGTCACCGGCCCGGCGTCGAGGCGCTCCAGCAGGCCGGCTACCTCGTCGACGGGCGTGAACTCGCCCGGGTAGCGGGCGTGCTGCTTGAGGAAGAACAGGCCACCGGCGACGGCCAGGGCCAGGCCCATGCCGAACAGGCTTCCGGGCAGGTAGCCGAACAGGAAGGCACCGGCTAGCACGATCCAGGGGGCGACGGCGATGGCCAGCTCCCGGGCGAAGCGGGCCCGGGCCTCGAAGGCCTGCTCGGGCGAGGCGCCGGCCATGGACCGCAGCACGCTCCACTGGCGCGGGGCGCCGGGCAGGCCGGACTGCTCCAAATCGAGGATCCGGTGCGCCACCAGTGGGTGCGACGACAGCTTCTCCAGAGTCGTCCCCCACGGGTTGGCCAGATCCCAGCGCATGGCGGCCATGGCCCGGTCGGGGTCGATCCCGTGGGCGAAGGCGGCCTGCATAGCTTCGGCCGCACGGGGCTCGAAAATGCCCATGGCCCGCATGGACTGGGCCCGCCGGGTGCGCCGGGCCAGCTTGGCCGCCTCCTTCTTCCCGGCCTTGCCCTGGGCGATGAGGGCGTGGGCCTCCTCCTTCTGGGCCCCGCTGGCCTGGCCCATGCCGTAGGCGACCTTCACCAGCGCAGACGCCAGCGCGTCGCCGTCGCCCGTGTCCTGACAGGACCAGTGGTCGGCCGCAGACTCCCGGGCCCGGCTCAGGGCCAGGAGGGTGAACTGCGACACCAGGTAGGCGGCGTAGGCACCGATGGCCACGGCCCGGGCCTGGGCCTTGTTGCTGCCCCGGGCGACCAGGTAGGCCAGGTAGAGCGCCATCGGGATCACCGCGGCAACAGTCATGACCGCGAAGTCCCAGTGCTTGATGTGGCCGATCTCATGGGTGACGACGGCGTCCAGCTCGGCCTCGTCGAGGCGCTCGAGCAGGCCGCGGGTCACCCAGACCCGGGCGTCGCCGGGGGTGCGACCGAAGGTGAACGCGTTGGGGTTGCCGTCGTCGACGATGCCCAGGGTCACCAGGGGCACGCCGGCGGCGGCGCAGCGCCGGGCGACGATGGCGCCCAGCGGGTGGTCGGTGAGGTAGCGGGCGCCGTCGTGGGGGATGACGGTGGCCGGCACCAGCCACTTGATGATCAGCGGGTTCACCGCGTACTGGATGCCGATGACCACCACCGCGAAGGCCACCGGGAACCACACCGGCGCACCCAGGAAGGCCACGATGGCGAAACCGACGGCGAGCAGCAGGCCGACCAAGCCCCCGATCGAGGGAAGCGAGCGGCGCAGGACGAATTTCATGTCGGACCTCCGAGAACGGAACTCTCAAGGCAGAGAACGCCGGAGTGCCCTCCGACGTTCCGCTCCCCGCCGATCTCATTCTCCTCCCCACAGGGGGGCGGCGCCTGACCCTTCGTGGGCCTCGCTAGCCTTTCGGGTGTGGCTCGACGTGTAGTGGCGGGTCTGGCCCTGGCCTCGGCGCTGGTGCTGGCCGGCTGCGGCTCACCGGCCCGCCCCCGGCTGAACGCCCTCCCGCCGCCGTCCGACCAGGCGTCGACCACCCTGGCCCCGGCGCCGACGACCACCACCGTCCCGGCCGCGCCCGTGTACACCGTGGCCACTGCCACGGGGAAGTCCGTGGCCGTCTACGACTCGCCGGGGGCGACGGCGCCCAGCCGGTCGCTGGCGAGCCCCCAGTCGGACGGCAGCACCCTGGTCCTGCTGGCCAAGG
This sequence comes from Actinomycetota bacterium, assembly GCA_030946525.1. Classification (GTDB taxonomy): domain Bacteria; phylum Actinomycetota; class Acidimicrobiia; order Acidimicrobiales; family AC-14; genus CADCTB01. The sequence goes on from JALYYN010000047.1 coordinate 2,027, forward strand.
AGACCCAGGGCGACTGGCTGAACGTGCTGCTGCCGGTGCGACCGAACGGGGTGACGGGGTGGATCCGGGCCGCCGAGGTCACCACCAGCACCCACGACTACCGGATCGTGGTCGAGGTGGGCGCCCACAAGCTCACGGTGTGGAAGGGCAACGACGTCTTCTTCGAGGACACCGTCGCCGTGGGCGCCTCGGCCACACCGACCGCGCTGGGCAACTTCTACACGACCGGCCTGTTCGACACGGGCTCCACCCAGCCGGTCTACGGCCCCTACGCCTACCCCTTGTCGGGGTATTCCGAGGTGCTGTTCTCGTTCGGCTCGGGCGACGGTCAGATGGGCATTCACGGCACCAACGACCCGTCAAGCCTGGGTCACAGCGTCAGCAACGGCTGTATCCGCATGAGCAACGCCGGCATCACCAAGCTGGCCAAAGCACTACCGGTGGGGGTCCCGGTCGAGGTCAAAGCGTGACGGCCGGCCGTGTCGACACCGACCTGCCAGGCGACAGGTCTCCTCTCCTTCTAAGACTCAGGGATGAGGGCGCGCTGGATCGAACCAGTCGAGGCCATCGAAGCGGGCAAAACCACGATCGGCCGTGGCGATGCGGCACCCATGCGCCAGGGCAAGTGCCGACAGCCATGCGTCGGGCACGAGATTGCCCCGGACCTGAGCGTCGGAATCCACGAGCGCCGCGAACGTCGTCCACACTGCGTCGTTCACGACCACCCACCTCCGCCGTCGCGCCCGCCGCACCGCATCCACGAACGCCACCGCGTCCCGGGCTGGCGCCGGGTCGGCATAGATGCGCGGGTTGGTGACAATGCGGAGGAAGCCTGTGAGCGCGCCCTCGGTGACGCCGATCTCATCCGACCCATCCAGAAGGTCGGCGAGCCAGGCGGCGTAACGCTCATGGAGTGGCGACTCCCGCCGAAAGGCGTACACGAGGACGTTGACGTCGGGCAGGATGATCAGCGGGCGCCATCACGGTCGAGCGCGGCCCAGAGTGCTTCGTGGTCGGCAAGATCGACGAGCACTGTTCCGTCGATCGCGCCGTAGGCCGGCAGCGCCACCGGAGCGGTCGTCGGCTCGGCGGCGAGAACTGCTC